>JANLPM010000049.1:0-3981 GCA_031367265.1 Actinomycetes bacterium | reverse complement strand
GCGCTCGAACTGGTGCTCAGTTGCGCGGAGTTCTCAAGAGTGAAGAGATAACTCTCCCCGAAATATTGCGAAGCGCCTTAAACGATGTGAGCGTTTAACAGTTTTCCAGAAAATCCTTCAACACACGTACCCCAAAAGTTAGACCATCAACCGGAACGCGCTCATCTACTCCATGAAACATCGCGCCGAAATCAAACTCTTCTGCCAACTTCAACGGCGAGAAGCCATAACCGGTAATGCCTAACTCGGCCAGCGCTTTATTGTCAGTACCCCCGAACATGACGTAAGGAACCGGGATTGCTTCGGAATCTTCTTTTAGAATTGCCTGACACATTGCATCCACTAGATCGCCTTCGAAAGCAACTTCAAGGGCTTTATCACGCGTTATTGTCTCAAGAGTTACATGAGGACCGATTAAAGATTTAATTGTTTCGTTAAGTTCATCTTCAAAGCCCGGAATAAAACGACCATCAATGACTGCGCTGGCAGAGCCAGGAATAACATTTGCTTTATAGCCCGCTTCCAACATAGTTGGGTTAGCTGAGTTTTGCAGTATGGGTCCAATCATACGTCCGGCAAATCCCATCTCGGCTATCAACGGCCGTAAATCCTTTTCATCATAATTCTTACCCGTAACTTCAGCCACTTTTTTGAAAAGAGTTTTCACTGTCTCGCTATAGCGCTGGGGCCATTGATGATTGCCAATCTTTACTACCGCCTCAGCCAATCGCGTTAGCGCGTTCTCTCTATTCTCGACCGCACCATGTCCAGCCCGTCCATGTGCAGTTAGCTTCATCCAATGGATGCCCTTTTCTGCCGTTTCAATCAAGTAAAGTCGCTTGCCATTGGCCAGCGTGACGGAGAATCCACCAACCTCGGATATCGCTTCGCTGCATCCAGCAAATAGTTCAGGGTGCTTATCAACCATCCAGTGGGAACCAAAAATACTGCCCGCTTCTTCGTCGGCAAAAAAAGCTAAGACTATATCCCGGGGTGGAACATATCCCGTTCGCGACCAGTCTCTAACAGTTGCAAGAATCATTGCATCCATATTTTTCATATCTACCGCGCCGCGGCCCCAAATCATTGCATCGATAATGTCACCACAAAATGGATCGACACTCCAATCATCGGCATTGACTGGCACCACATCTAAATGGCCGTGAACAACTAATCCAGGCCGACTTGAATCTCGTCCGGGAATTCGCGCCATTACATTGCAACGACCAGGTGCTGATTCGTAGATAGTTGATTCAATCCCAACTTCTGCTAATGACGTAACGACATAATCCGCAACTGCTTTTTCATCGCCCTTCCCATCGCCAAAATTAACGCTTGGAATCCGTATGAGATCTTGGCAGATTTGGATTACTTCGTTTTCAAGTGCTGCAGTAGTAGTCATTTAGGCATTCTCTCACCGAATTGATACCCTTGCGCATCACCTACGTCCGGGTGGCGGAATTGGCAGACGCGCTAGCTTGAGGTGCTAGTGCCCGCAAGGGCTTGGGGGTTCAACTCCCCTTTCGGACACTGATACGTGGTCAAAGATGCACGAGTCAATTTTCAGAACCGTTTGGACACGCCCTAATTCTCAAGGATTAAGCGCTCATTGCCTAGAATATCTGTACGAGTATTGTCATGTGAAACTCGACGAAATAATTTAGGGCGGCGTATAACAGTGGCGCCAGGACGGCCAGTTGATGCGGAGTCAATCTTGTCATGTGGAAACTGCATTATAAAGCCATGGGATGAGTTCGGTTCAAGTACCACCGGCAACTCTGCTGCTTCAAAGATGTACTTGGCTTCGGCATTGGAAGTATCAACCTTCGAATCTTGTTCCTGGCCGTCTGATTTGTTAGATACATTCCAAAAGACATTAGTAACCGTGGTCGGAACCCGTCCAACATTGGTAATTTCGACGGTTAAATCTATATCTGAATTGACGTCTTGATCTTTGTTGGATTGGGCGTGACCGTCCACTGTTAAGAGAATTCGGGCGGATCGTGTCTCTCGCAGCCACCAGGCGGAAATCAAAAGGGTGCACACGGAGACAACCAATGCAGCATAGGAGGTCCAAGATTGTTGATTCATTGACATGATTGCGAGGATACCTCACAAAAGTAGTGCAGCCAGCACCTCGTGGCTTGATGCCATCTTGGAAAGCCACATTTAGCGTTTTGTCGCCTATGATTTAGTGCGAGCAGAGAGAGTTTTTGGATGAATCTATTTGAAAAGCGGGTACGTTCGTTAGATGCCTGGCAACAGCGCCACCGTATTCCAGCTTTCACGTACGCCGTATTAAAGAAATTTGGCGATGACCAAGCGGGCAATCATGTCGCCCTTCTTACCTACTTCGCCTTGTTAGCGACCTTTCCACTTCTGCTGGCTTTGACGGCCATTTTGGGATTGGTGCTAAAAGGAAATTCTGCCCTTCAAATCAGCATTCAAAACTCTGCATTGACGGAGTTTCCCATTATTGGCACCCAAATAAACTCTCAGATCGGGCTCTCCTCCCTCGGACATTCTGCGCCTGCATTTGCGGTCGGAATTTTCGGGGCGATCTTGGGGGGTAGAGGACTTGCCAATACCGTGCAGAACATGCAGAACACTCTTTGGAACGTCCCCAAAGTAAACCGGCCTGGTTTCCCTTTCAATTACCTGCGCTCGTTTGCTCTGCTTGGACTACTCGGTGTCGGCAGCGTTGTCACTGCGACAGCTGCAACGTTAATGGGGGCAGGTCAAGTGATTGGACTGACTGGATTTTCACTTAAAATTCTGACCATCGCGCTCTCAACCCTAATTGGTGTCGGCCTTTTTTTCGCCGGATTGCGCATTTCTGCCGCCAAAGTCGTTGCTTCGAGAGACTTACTACTTGGCGCAATTTTATCTAGCGTTGCTTGGCAAATTCTACTCAGTCTGGCTGGGTTCATTGTCAGTAATGATCTCAAGCATGCCCAAGCTATCGCCGGTTTTTTCGGTATCGTGTTAGGACTAGTTGCATGGTTTGGCCTGCAAGCAACAGCTATCGTTTATGCCGTTGAAACCGATGTGGTCCGTGCTCATCATCTGTGGCCGCGAAGCATTATCCAACCACCGCTCACACAAGCCGATAAAAAATATTTAGTTGAAACTGCATCCGTTGAACGGAGACGCTTCGAAGAAAAAATCACAATCGAGTTCACAGAATAAACCAGAGTTAGTAAAAGAAACTTCCTCCCGGAGTCAAAATTCTACAAATTACCAATAATGTCGCCGCCCGCCCACAGCGCGGCCCATACTGCCTAGCAGGAAGAGGACTACGCCTATGACAATAAGTAGCACTCCTAAGCTTTGAAGAATGGCAACATTAGTAAACATACTGACGATTAAGAGAACGATTCCTAAGGTGATCATTTTACCCTTCCTAATTAGTTGATTGCTCTATGTTGTATTCTTACGGCTCAAATCTTTCACTCACTGGTGCTTCGGGTTCAGATTTCACTGTATTTGTTTCTTCGGCCCTGCGACGATCGGCGCGCTCGTTATCGAGTTGTTGATTTATCCGGTCAAGATCGGCACGAAGGGCGGAAGTTTCATTTCGCGCATCCTTTAATTCTCGCCGCAATTTCCTAGCGGAGAGTCGTCGCATGAAAGCCCAGTAAAGAATGCTCATCCCTAGGGCTACAGCGATACCCACGAGAATCCCATAGAGAAATATCTGCCCAGATGATGGGTTGCTCAGATGCTGGCCAAAGATCGCAAAATTCCCACCCGGATGCGAGGTGACATCCAGGTTCGTCTGAACACCTACGGCGGCAAGGATGAGGGCAATGACCAGAATAATTAATCCAATGACAATAATCATCAATTTTCTCCTTTTCCTCGCACACGATTCCCCAAAAGCGCTGAACAATTCAGCACCAAGGGTTCGAGACGGTCACATCCGCCACGAAAGGTCGTACATGAGTCAACTAGGAATTTTGGCTTATGTCAACGCATTTC
>JANLPM010000039.1:0-2814 GCA_031367265.1 Actinomycetes bacterium | reverse complement strand
CAACCCCACTCAAGCCCACTTTGGGTCGTCGACTGGCAGCAATTACAGTTGATTGGCTGGCCTGTTACTCCATAGTGGCCGCACTGTCGGGTGGCTTAGGGCATATGAGCCCTGATAGATCTCCACTTATTTTGGCGCTGTTTTTTAGCGAAGTGGTAATTCTGAGCGCTCTTAGCGGTGCATCTTTAGGGCAAAGAATTTTTGGCCTGCGAATTGTGCGCTTTGAAGATGGGGGAGCAATATCGCTGTGGCAGGCGCTCGTGCGCACGATTTTTTTAACTTTAGTGGTAACTGCCGTGACCTATGACGAAAACGGCAGGGGAATTCATGAGCGATTAAGCCGGACCGTTTTAATTAGAGGTTAATCGAATTTTCTCTAGGTTAAGCAGGGTGCTTATGACACGATTCGGTAATGTCAGAGGCCGAAACTGAGCGAACCGTCTATCGCACCTGCCCATTATGTGAAGCGACGTGTGGACTGGAAATAAGCGTCAAAGGTAAGAATGTTTTAAGCATCCGCGGTGATCGTGACGATGTTTTTAGTAAAGGTTTCGTCTGTCCGAAGGGAACCACACTTAAAGCCTTACATGAAGACCCAGATCGATTGCGTAAACCACTCATTAAACGAAATGGCGAACACATTGAAGTCACATGGGAAGAGGCATGGATTGAAGTTGAGCGTGGTCTGATGCAGGTGATTAATACTTTTGGTCGCAACAGCGTTGGAACATATGTTGGTAATCCAAATTCACACAATCTTGCGCCATTGTTATATAACCGAGCTTGGATGGCGGCCATCGGTACTAACCAACGTTTTAGTGCATCATCGGTAGATCAACTTCCAAAGCAGATTTCCTCAGGCTACATGTTTGGCACTTCAACAACGATCGCTATTCCCGATCTCGATCGAACCGATTATGTATTGATGTTGGGTGCTAATCCTTATGAATCAAATGGGAGTTTGTGCACGGCTCCTGATTTTCCTGGCCGTCTCGAAGCGCTGCGCGCACGCGGTGGAAAACTTGTAGTTGTTGATCCACGCCGTACCCGCACCGCGGAAAAAGCCGACGAATGGTTAGCCATTAGACCAAATGGAGATGCGCTGTTTTTGGCCGCGATTGCTTACACAATTTTTGAAAATGGTCGAGCCGATGTAGGTGATCATGTGCGCGCACACATTTCCGGCATAGATTTATTACCGGCGGCGTTAAGACCTTTTACCCCTGAAGCTGTTGCCCATGCCACCGGGATTGATGCGGCAATAATTAGGCGGATTGCGCGCGAACTGTGTGATGCACCGAGCGCCCTTGTTTATGGACGTATTGGAACCACGACGGTAAGTTTTGGTACGACGGCATCGTGGTTAATAGATGTTATTAATACAATCACCGGGAATTTAGATAAACCAGGTGGAGTCATGTTTCCACTTCCAGCTGCAGGTGGACAAAACACACGAGGTGAATCGGGCCAGGGTAGAGGTTTTCGCATGGGGAATTCATTCTCGCGCGTACGTAAATTTCCCGAGGCAATCGGTGAATTTCCAGCTGCACTTATGGCCGAGGAGATTTTAACGCAGGGTGAAGGGCAAATTAAAGCGATGATTACGGTGGCTGGAAATCCCGTTCTCTCAACACCAAATGGAAAGCAGATAGACGAAGCATTTGATTCTTTAGAATTTATGGTGAGTGTAGATATTTATCTCAATGAAACTACCCGACATGCAGATGTGATTCTGCCACCGCCATCTCATTTAGAGCGCAGCCACTATGACTTGATCTACACAAGTTTTTCAGTCCGAAACTTCGCCAACTATTCACCGGCTATCTTTGAACCTACCCACAATCAGTTAGATGAGTGGGAAATTTTGGCAAAGATTGCGGGAATAGCGCAAGGTGCTGGGGCCGATGTCGATCCAGCATTGGTAGATGAGTATATGTATGCATCGCTACTGAGCAAAATAGTAAACGATAAGTCATCAGCAATTTATGGACGAAACTTGGAAGAAATTCAAGTGGCCGTGGCTACAACTGGAAATCGCGGTCCAGAGAGAATTCTCGATATTTTATTACACACTGGGCCATATGGAAACGCATTTGGAGCAAATCCCGATGGAATGACTTTGCAAAGCCTACGAGATGCACCGCATGGCGTTGACTTAGGCGCATTAAAGCCCCGCATTCCCGAACTTCTTCGCACGCCAAGTGGAAAAGTAGAACTTGCTCCGAAGGAGTTAATTGCCGACCTACCGAGGTTAGAAAAAGCAATGCATGTGGTGAATAACGATGAGCTGCTGCTCGTTGGTCGGCGCCATATTCGCTCAAATAACTCTTGGATGCATAACATTGAAGCGTTAATGAAAGGGAAAGCGCGTTGTACTGTGCAGATGCACCCAGAGGACGCGGCTCAAGCTGGAGTCATTGACGGGGGTCAAGTTCGAATCACGAGCCGTGTTGGCAAGCTGGATGCAGTTGTCGAAGTAACCCAGAATATTCGACCGCGCGTGGTCAGCCTGCCTCATGGTTGGGGGCATGGTGTCGGAGGGACAAAAATGCGCATTGCCTGTGAGAGTGCAGGTGTTAACTCAAACCTGCTAACTGATCAAGATGATATGGATCCACTCTCAGGAAATTCAGTACTCAACGGCATTCCAGTAAAGATCCAAGCCGTTAAGGATTAAATTCGTATTAGCGTATCTTTGGTGCGCGCGTTGGCATTGGACCTTTAGGAATTGGTAGTGATAGACCGCCAACTGCTTTTAAACGTGCACGGACTTCACGCATCTGATGGGCAGTCAATTTCTTAGGCATTTTTTGT
>JANLPM010000003.1:0-2036 GCA_031367265.1 Actinomycetes bacterium | reverse complement strand
ACTTCACGATAATAGCCACCAATAATCTCTTCTACCGGAAGAATCGAGGATAACTCGTCCCATGGGGTATCTGAGAGTTCGAGTTCGGCCCGCCCGTGCCATGGTTCTCCTAAATCTAAATCAACGCCACCCATCGTAATAAGTTGATCAAGGGAGTTGCCTAACCCTGGAGTGATTGAGGGCACCCATCGGTTATGCAGCATTGGGTGGCCATTTACAAAACCATTAGTTTTAGAGGGTCCAATTAAACTAACTCGCGCTGTAGCAATTCTGTAATCATAAGCCGCGACGCTTGCGCCGAGTTGTGAACCAGGCTCTAGTTTTGCCGTTGCTTTCCCGCGATTAAAAATTCGAGTTACGGCTATCGACCCAAGTTTTTTTGGATATCCCTGGAACCACCCGCGTGCAATTGCAAAATCCTTAGTCACCCAGATCGCTACGCAGCGACTATAGGTAACTCCTTCATATTTGCAACGTACAACAACGAAAGCTTCAAGATATTGAGAGCGTACGGGATCAAGCAGTTCTTCTTTTGACTCTGAACAGCTTTGCCAATCGGCCCAAATAAAAGCCACCGCTCCGGGATCTTCATCAACTAATTCAACCCCCGTCGGAAGTAAGGCTTTAATATTCTTCGGATTGGTTCGGTATTCGACAGTGATTAAGTTTCCAGAATAAAACCAAGGCATATCAGGCACTATCGCACTTTTGCCTATCGGAGTCTGGGGCGCTAAAAAACCCTTCAAGCTTGACATTCTGCGGCGCACTCCTTTGTTAACGTCTTGCGAACTTTTACTAACTTGTAACTCTTCAGAATAGCACTCGAAAATGCTTGACAATACAAGTAAGACGCGCCACTCTATCGGAAATTGCTTTAGATGTGAACGATTAATGAATCGTTAAAAGGAGAGTACATGACTGAACAAAGTTCGACGCTTCGCAAAGGACGCCTTGGTGTATTTGGAATTGTTTTCTTTGTAGTGGCCGCTTCTGCGCCCTTAGTTGGAATGACTGGTGCAGTTCCTGTTGCAATGTTACTTGGAAATGGTATCGCTGCTCCTGGTGCTTATCTTGCCGCAGGCATAACACTTTTAATTTTCTCCGTGGGTTATGCCGCAATGAGCCACCACGTAACAAACGCCGGAGCATTTTTCGCGTTTGTAGGAAAAGGTCTAGGCATTAGGGCAGGAGTATCGGCTTCATATGCATCACTGATCGGATACCTAACAATTCAATTAGCAATTTATGGCTTCTTTGGACTTGTAATGAATTTAACCATGGCCGAACATGGCGTTAATCTGAAATGGTATGTATGGGCGCTTATTGGTCTCGTGATTGCAACGGTTTTATCAGTTCTCAGTGTTGATGTTGGTGCAAAAATCCTAGGAGCGCTACTAATTATTGAAATACTTTCTCTCCTCATTACAGCAATTGCCATCTTCATGAAAGGAGGACCTGAAACTCCCAATTTATGGAGCTCATTTAACCCGTCGGCCGTATTCGCTGGCGGCTTTTCTGGACCAGCTGGAATTGCTTTAGCCTTTGCTTTTGCTTCATTTATTGGCTTCGAAGCCACGGCAATTTATGGCGAGGAATCTCAAAATCCTAAGCGTGATGTTCCGCGTGCGACTTACTATTCAATCATTGCGATATCAGCAATTTTCGCCATCGTTTCATTTGCAATGGTTGTAGGTATGGGAGGTTCAAAGTTGATGGATGAGATTGTTACAAGGAGTTCAGTTAACGGCGCACCTCTTGCAAATCCTGCGAATGTTCTTTTTAGTCTGGCGGGCCAATATGTGGGTTCAGGAATCGTTGATTTAATGAAGATCTTGGTACTTACTTCGCTCTTTGCTGGGCTGCTGGCTTTTCAAAATGCTGCGGGTCGCTACTTCTTTGCCATGGGACGCGCTGGAGTTATGCCAAGCGTACTTGCAAAAACCAACAAGTCAGGTGCTCCTCAGAACGCATCATTAGTGACATCAATAATTGCGGCAGCAGTCATTATAATTTTCGCAGTTGGTGGTTTGGACCCT
>JANLPM010000291.1:0-3210 GCA_031367265.1 Actinomycetes bacterium | reverse complement strand
AAACTACCTTTGGAGCTTCGCTCACATGAGGCAAATCATTTTGTAGGGACAAGTAAAACTTTTCGAACGCTAGCTAGACTTTCAGGATATTGGTTTAATGAAAATTCAAAATATTTAGAGCTTGCAAATTTGGAGGCAATGACCGCAAAACTTGCAGCTATGAGCGATAGGGTGCGGGCTGAATTACCTGGAGTCTCATCCAGTAGATCCCAACAAATTGTTGCTGGTGCCATTGTTGCCCGCTCAGCGATGGAAATCCTAGAAATAAATAGGTTAGAAATCTGTCCTTGGGCACTTCGCGAAGGAATAGTTTTACGGAGATTGGATTGGCTTCACAGTTAATTTAGGTATCAGGTGCGCTAACCCAGTCGACTGCAATAATTTCACCGCCGCGATGGTGGAGTATCCACGCTTCGGCCGGTTTTAACTCCGAACCGAGCTCTTTGAAATTCTTCTTTCCAATTAATTTCTTCAATAACTTAGGAAGTATTGGATTGTGACTACAGATTATTGCTCTTTGGCCTCTGGCCATTAGGTCTTGAGCATAATCAAGAGCCGCCTCCTTATCTTTCGTGAATTTATATTCACTAAGATCAGAAGAAAAAATTGGATGCATTTTTAGTGAGCGCGTCATTGGTTCGATTGTCTCAATGCAGCGCATCGCATCCGATGAATGAACTTCATCAAATGCGAACGGCAAATATTTTGATAAAAGGCGTTTCGCCTGGATTTGTCCGACATTAGCTAATGGTCGGTCGCCATCATCGCCATCCCAATCTTCCCGTTTTATCGCTTTAGCGTGGCGGAGAAGAACTAATGGTGTTGTGCCAGAGCCGAAATCTAAAAAGAAATCGACGATTGATTTATCGTCCTCCAAAGTTAACTTCTCACGTGCAACTGCAGTGCTTAGCCATGCAATCTCGTCGACTTCAAGTGGATTTGGTTTTCCTGTGGGTGCTCCAACGGCTTGTGCAGACCAGTACTTAACCTGTTTTGTGACGCCCTCAACAATGTACGTCGCATGGCCCAGCTCAGGACCAAAAATTGCAGCGTAGCCAGTCTCCTCCATAACTTCGCGGTAAGCACAGCCAATCATTGTCTCATTTGGATCTAATTTCCCTTTAGGTAAAGACCAGTCGTCATAACGAGGGCGATGAATTAGAGCAATTTCGATACTATTTTCACTTCCTAAACGCCACAAAACCGCGCCAGCTGCATAAATAATCGAATTTTCTCCTTGTTGCACTTACATCTTCCTTAAGTAGTTCTTAATCATGGTGGCATGCACATCGCGCAGTAGTTTTCCATCGGCATCTTTATTTTTCCGAAGCCACTCGGTGCCAGTTAGCTCCCAGCTTGAGCTTTTATCTGAAAGTCCTAAGTCAATAATTGCTTGAAGTCGCCCTTGATGTTCCCTTTTGTCGATTCGAACCAAGCTCTCTACTCTGCTATCCAAATTACGGCCCATTAAATCTGCGCTACCAATCCAATATTCGTCGTGCCCATCATTTTTGAAGTGAAAGATTCGTGAGTGTTCAAGAAAACGACCCAAAACAGATTTGACTCTAATATTCTCTGATAAACCAATAATGCCTGGTTGCACCGCACAAATACCACGGATCAGCAGATCAATTGCAACACCTGCCGAAGATGCTTCATATAACTTTGCAACAAAGCTTTCATCTTGAATTGAGTTGAGTTTAAATTGAATTCCAGTTAGTTTTCCCGCTTTTGCATTTTCAATCTCGTGATCAATTCGTTCTGTGATTCCTGATCGAAGCGTTCGTGGCGCGACCAATAAACGCGAATAAGTGGACTGCGGAGCAAATCCTGATAATTGATTAAAAAGTTTAGTTAAATCCTCGGTGAGTTCTATATCGCTGCTCAAGATGCCTAAGTCTTCATATAAACGTGCGGTTTTTGGATTATAATTTCCCGTACCTATGTGACAATATCGACGCAAACCTTGCGGCTCATCGCGAACAACTAAAGAGAGTTTTGCATGCGTCTTAAGTCCCATCAATCCATAAACAACATGGACTCCCGCGGCTTCAAGTTTTCTGGCCCAACGAACATTTGCCTGCTCGTCAAAACGTGCGCGAATTTCGATTACTGCAAGCACTTGTTTACCCGCTTCAGCGGCCTCAATGAGCGCCTCAATAATCGGTGAATCACCAGAAGTTCGGTACAAAGTCTGTTTAATCGCATGCACATGCGGGTCTTGAGCTGCGCTTTGGAGGAAGTGAACAACCGAGGAGGTAAAGGATTCATAGGGGTGGTGGAGCAGGATCTCTCCTTGGCGAATTGCAGAGAAAAATAAATTCGTATCCTCGGTGTCGACTTCGGAGAGCGATGGCGCTTTCCGCGATCTGAACTTTTCGTACTTCAAATCAGGAAATCCCAGGTCTGCAATCTTATTTAAAGCCGTTAGGTCAAGCGGGGAGGGAGTATAAATTATGTTCTCGCCACTTATTCCCAGTTCGTTCGCCAAGCGCTCAAGTAAAAGTGCGTCGACGCCACTTTCAACCTCAAGGCGCACTGGTGGTCCAAATCGACGTCGAGACAACTCCTGCTCGAGTGAGAGCAAAATATCTTCAGAATCATCATCATCTATCTCAATATCTTGATTACGAGTAATTCGAAATGTGTAGTGCTCTTCTATTTCCATGCCTGGGAAAAGCTCTTGTAAATGTATCGAGATGAGATCTTCAATAAGTATGAATCTAGTTGATCCACTTTTTGCAGTTGCAATAAATCGAGGCAGAATCTCAGGAACTTTAACGCGGGCGAAAAACTCCTCATGAGTCTCAGGGGTTCTTACGATTACGGCTAGGTTTAACGAAAGTCCCGAAATGTAAGGGAAAGGTTGCGAAGGGTCAACCGCAAGCGGAGTAAGAACCGGAAAAATGCGTTCGTGAAATAATTTGGATAGATAAGCACGTTCGTTTTCGTCAAGTGCAGCCCAGTCTAGAAATTCAATACCTGCGGATTTTAATTGTGGGATGATCTCGACGTGAAGTGTATGAATCGCTCTATCTATAAGTGCCCTCGTTCGTTGAGAAATTTCTTGCATTAGAGCGATTGGTGTAATTCCGGCAACATTCGGGGTAGTAATATCATTTTCAATCTTGCTCATGAGGGTTGCAACACGCACCATAAAGAATTCATCAAGATTTGAAGAAAATATTGCTAAAAACCTGACTCGCTCCA
>JANLPM010000266.1:0-4460 GCA_031367265.1 Actinomycetes bacterium | reverse complement strand
TAACTATATTCGTTTTTACCCCCTTTGCGGTCGCCAGGTTTTAAGGGAGAAGGTAGGATAGAACTAACTAACACAAGGGGAGCACGCATGACCACAGAGACCGTTGCAGATACTTTAACGACATCTATTAGATTGACCGATGTTGCATCGAGCAAGGTTGCCGCGCTTTTGGCGCAAGAGGGTCGCGATGATTTAATGCTGCGCGTTGCCGTACAACCTGGAGGCTGTTCAGGTCTGCGCTACCAACTCTATTTTGATGATCGCAATCAAGAGGGCGATGTCATTCACGAATTCGGTACTGTGAAAGTAATTATCGACAAGATGAGCGGTCCTTATTTAATGGGCGCCTCAATTGATTTTACTGACACCATCGAAAAGCAGGGATTTACTATCGATAATCCAAACGCTGGTGGCTCATGCGCCTGCGGCGATTCATTTAACTAAATTTAATTCTCACGTACCCTAAGATCGCTACATGAAAATCGGTGTAGCGGGCTCGGTTGGTCTTGATCATTTAATGGTGTTTTCGGGGAAATTTACCGATTCGCTCGTGGCAGGATCATTAGAGAAAGTCTCGCTCTCATTTTTAGTCGATAGCCTGGATGTGCGCCGGGGCGGGTGTGCCGCCAATATTGCCTTTGGTATGGGCGTGCTTGGGTTACACCCAGTATTAATTGCTGCGGTGGGCAAAGATTGGCCGGATTATGAAGCGTGGTTATCGCGTCATGGAGTCGACACATCGCATGCCTTAGTTTCCGAGACGTTGTATACCGCACACTTTATGGTCACTACCGATGATGATTTAAATCAGATCGCCTCATTTTTTCCAGGTGCAATGAGTGAGGCGAGAAACATTGAGCTTCAACCCATTATGGATAAGACGGGCCGCTTTGATCTAGTTGTGATCTCCCCCGATGATCCAGAGGCGATGTTGCGTCACTCTGAAACCTGTCGTCAAAGTGGGATTGCCTTCGCTGCCGACCCATCACAACAGATGGCGCGCATGAATGGGGAGGAGATAAAACTTCTCATTGATGGAGCAGCCTATTTATTTATGAATGAGTATGAATTAGCTCTTGCCATGCAGAAAACCGGCTGGAGTGATCGTGAGATTTTGGAGCGGGTTCAGGTTCGAGTTGTGACGCTTGGTTCAAAGGGTGCGAAAGTTGAAACGGCAAGCGGGGATTTCGTTCACATTCAATGTCCGCAAGAGCGTGCCCAGACTGACCCGACTGGTGTTGGTGACTCCTTTAGATCCGGCTTTATCGCAGGGTTGGCTTGGGGTCTAAACCATGAGCGCTGTGCTCAGTTAGGCGCCCTCGTGGCTACGTATGTTATAGAGACAATGGGGACCCAGGAGTATCGATTTACGCACCCAGAGTTTATCGCACGTTTTGCCCAGAGTTATGGCCAGAGCGCCGCCGATGAGATTGCACTCCACCTTAATTAGAGTTAATTAATATCCAGCTCACCTGTGCGCTTAACCACGGCGCCGTGGCGAGATATCGATGCGCTAAAGTTGGCTCCTTCACTATATCCTTGCCTGCATGTCGCGACGCACAAAAAAGCCATTCATCGCCCTGGTAATACTCATGTCGACTCTGTTTGTGACGGGTTGTTCTAAAGTTTCCGAGCTCGGATTTCCGCAAGGTGTTTCAAGTGTTAATGATCAATCCCTCTCCTTATGGCAAGGTGCCTGGATTGCTGCGGGAATAATCGGTGTCTTTACTTTAATTTTAATTGTATGGCCGGCCGTTTTCCATCGAGCAAAAGTAGGCGGTCCAGAGTTTCCTAAGCAAACTCAGTACCACATTCCGATTGAAATCGTTTATACGATAATTCCTTTTATCATCGTTGCCGTCATGTTTTATTACACGGCTAAAAAGGAAACGGTTATCTCGCAAAAAACTACGATCGCGGCCCATGAAATCTCGGTCACAGGAATTCAATGGTCTTGGCAGTTTGCATATCCTGAAGCTGGCGCTAACGCGATAGTTACTGGAACAACGGCAAAACCTCCAACGTTGGTGGTACCGCTTGGAGAGTTAGTTCGATACACATTGAAATCGCATGACGTGGTCCATGGTTTCTGGATTCCAGCTTTTATGATTCAAATTCAAACTCTGCCAGGAGTAACTAATCATCTTGAATTCACGGCCAATAAATTAGGTGAGTTCCGCGGGCGTTGTAATATTTTATGTGGCCGCGCGCACTCTCAAATGCTCTTTACTTTAAAAGTCGTAACACCGGCCCAGTACGCAACATATCTTGAGAGCATTAAGGGGGGTTCAGCATGACAACCTATACCGAGATTCCTACACATACTGAGTTAGCCGCGATTCCATCGAAAAAAGGCCGGGTTTTTGTTAAGTGGATAACATCTACTGATCACAAAACAATTGGTTATCTATATCTGATTACCTCCTTCACTTGGTTTCTTGTCGCTGGAATATTAGCTCTGGCGCTTCGTAGCGAGCTCGCGCGCCCAGGGATGCAGTTCTTGAGCTATGAGCAGTACAACCAAATCTTCACTATGCACGGAACAATTATGTTGCTGATGTTTGCAACTCCACTCTTTGTTGGTTTTGCAAATGTGATTATGCCGCTGCAAATCGGCGCCGCAGATGTGGCCTTCCCACGTTTAAATATGTTGTCTTACTGGCTGTACTTATTTGGCGGATTAATGGCTTTTGCTGGCTTTATAACCCCAGGGGGAGCGGCCTCCTTTGGTTGGACGGTCTACGTTCCACTTTCTAATGCGACATATTCACCGGGAATCGGTGCAGATTTGTGGTTAGTGGGACTTGCAATCAGTGGTGTCGGAACAATTCTCGGTGGCGTTAACTTCATTACAACAATCTTTACTATGCGCGCACCAGGTATGACGATGTTTCGCATGTCGATTTTTTCCTGGAACGTGCTGCTGACCTCAATCTTAGTTTTGCTCGCCTTCCCACCGCTTGCTGCAGCCTTACTCGGTCTTGAATCTGATCGACTGTATGGAACGCATCTCTTTGATCCTGCCAACGGTGGTGCCATGCTCTTTCAGCACCTCTTCTGGTTCTTTGGTCATCCCGAAGTTTATATTTTGGCCCTACCTTTCTTTGGAATCGCAACTGAAATTTTGCCGGTCTTTAGTCGCAAACCCATCTTCGGTTACAAAGGTTTAATTGCCGCAACTATTTCTATCTCAGCCCTCTCAGTCTCCGTATGGGCCCACCATATGTTTGCAACAGGCCAAGTTTTGTTGCCCTTCTTCTCCTTTATGACTTTTCTTATTGGTGTTCCAACTGGAGTTAAGTTCTTCAACTGGATCGGCACAATGTGGCGCGGTCATGTTACTTTTGAAACGCCGATGCTATGGGTCATGGGATTTCTTGTGACATTTCTATTTGGCGGCTTAACGGGAATTATTTTGTCCTCACCTCCGTTAGATTTTGCGGTATCGGCTAGCTATTTCGTGGTGGCGCACTTTCATTATGTTTTATTTGGAACCGTGGTCTTTGCTATGTTTGCCGGTTTCTATTTTTGGTGGCCAAAGATGACAGGTCGCATGCTCAACGAGCGGCTGGGCAAAATCCACTTCTGGACGCTCTTTATCGGCTTCCACTTAACTTTTCTGATTCAACACTGGCTGGGCATCAAAGGTTTCCCACGACGCTACGCCGATTATTTATCAACCGATGGATTTACTTTCATGAACACGGTCTCAACTATCGGATCCTTCCTGTTAGCGCTTTCCATGATTCCATTTGCCATAAATATTTGGATTACTCGCAAATCACCACTCGTTGGTGTTGATGATCCTTGGGGTTACGGGGCATCTCTTGAATGGGCGACATCTTGTCCACCACCACGGCACAACTTCTTAACGATGCCACGCATTTCTAGTGAGCGTCCAGCCTTTGATTTACATCATCCGCATATAAAAACTGAGGGACATTAGTTTCATGAAAGTAAATTGGAAATTATTTGGTGGTTTGGCCATTTTCTACGTCATCGTGACAATTGTGTACTGGCAGGTTGGAGGTGAGCCCGTCGGCATAGGTGGAATGCTTCTTGCCGCCGGACTTGCGGGAATGGTCGCTTTTTATTTGTGGTTCACCCAACGGCGCATCGGGGTCGTACTACCCGAGGACTCTTTTACTGCTGAGATTGCCGACGGCGCGGGCGAGTTAGGTTTTTATTCTCCGCACTCATGGTGGCCATTACCGGTTGCTCTCAGCGCCTGCACCATGGGCTTAGGTCTGATTATCGGTTGGTGGCTAGTTCTCATTGGAGTCGGGGCTCTGCTGTTCTCTGTCATCGGAATGGTCACAGAGTACGAAAAGCCGCTTACTTCTTCTTCGCACTAATTCATTGCAGTGAAGGTTGCTCGACTGGCTCCATACCTCTTTGTACTTTTGTGGAGCACGGGTTTTGTTGGCGCTAAATTCGGTTTGCCCTACGCCGATCCATTT
>JANLPM010000261.1:0-2260 GCA_031367265.1 Actinomycetes bacterium | reverse complement strand
AACATGGAAATTTGTTTCCCCCGAAAGCGCTGAACGCAAGGCACGTGAGACTCTTGATATTTATGCTCCACTCGCGCACCGACTCGGAATGAATGCAATTAAATGGGAGCTCGAAGATTTGTCTTTTGAAATTCTTGAACCCAAGAAATTTGAGGAGATTTCCCGATTAGTTGCTGAACGCTCCCCATCTCGAGACTCGCTAACATCCCAAGTTGTCGAAATAGTAATTGCAGATTTAGCAAAGGATTCGATTCATGCGACGGTAACTGGCCGACAAAAGCACTTCTTCTCGGTCTATCAAAAGATGGTTGTTCGCGGTCGTGAGTTTAATGAAATCTATGATTTAGTGGGTATTCGAGTTTTAGTCGATGATGTGCGCGATTGCTATGCAGTTTTAGGTTCGATTCATGCTAGATGGAGTCCAGTGCCGGGCCGATTTAAAGATTACATCGCGATGCCCAAATTCAATCTCTACCAATCTTTGCATACGACAGTTATCGGACCAACGGGTAAGGCTATTGAAATTCAAATTCGCACTTTTGATATGCACGCTAGAGCTGAGTTTGGTATCGCAGCTCATTGGAAATATAAACAGGGGGCAGAAACCAATGAGGCATCACCGGAGATGCTCTGGCTTCGACAGTTGCATGAGTGGCAAAAGGAGACCGAAGACCCATCTGAGTTTTTAGAGGCGTTGCGCTTTGATTTAGGATCACCTGAAGTATTTGTCTTTACCCCTAAAGGCAGTGTGGTCGCCCTCCCTGCAGGCTCAACCCCGGTCGATTTTGCTTTCTCAGTCCATACCGACGTTGGTATTAGGTGTGCTGGCGCCAAAGTTAATGGCCGATTAGTCCCACTTGAATCCCGGTTGAATAATGGTGATGTCGTAGAAATTTTAACAAATAAAGGCGAACATGCTGGACCAAGTCGCGACTGGCTTAATTTTGTGCAAAGTCCACGTGCGCGTTCAAAGATTAAGGCGTGGTTTACTAAAGAACGCCGTGAAGAGGCTATTGACGCGGGGCGCGAATCAATAGCTCGACAGATGCGCAAAGCGGGATTGCCACTCCAGAAGATTTTTGCTGGACACTCACTTCTTGAACTCGCACATGAACTTCGCTACACGGATATTGAGGGATTGTATTCGGCAGTGGGGGATGGTCACGTTTCTGCAGTTTCGATTATTGAAAAATTCATCACGTCTTTAGGGGCTGATGATTCTCACCCAGAGCCAACCATGGATGTTCTACCAACGCGTGTTCCCACGACTAGGCGATCAAGTAATGCAATCGATGTTGAAGGCGCCGACGACGTTCTGGTAAAACTTGCGCGCTGTTGTACTCCGGTTCCAGGTGATGAAATTATTGGTTTCATTACCAAGGGAAGCGGAGTTTCCATTCACCGAAATGACTGCATCAATGCCGCTGATTTGCTGGCTAATCAAAGAGATCGTATTGTAAAAGTTAAGTGGCGCTCTGGAGCTGGCTCGATCTTCTTGGTCAACATTCAAGTCGAAGCGTTGGATCGTGCATCTTTACTGGCCGACGTCACTAGGACTCTCTCGGATCAACATGTAAATATATTGAGTGCGTCGGTGAGTACGTCAAAGGACCGCACCGCTTTTTCGCGTTTTACTTTTGAAATGGCAGACGCCACACACTTAGATTTAGTTCTGGCCGCGGTACGTATGATTGAGGGTGTTTATGACGTCTATCGAACAACTAATAACTAATTAGTTAAATTCAGAGAGGCTTTTTTGCGCTTCAGCCAACCAGACTCGACGTGCTGCCGCCGATTCCGATGCCTCTGCAGCTCTTTTAGCGTTTCCAGCGGCCGCTGATTTTGCCGAAATCTTTTCATAGCTCTCAATTGATTCGCTAAGTTGCTTAACGACTTCTTGTGCGCGGGCTTTAGCTGCCGGATCAGTCTTACGCCAATTCTCGGCCTCTGCCGCCTTTATAACGGCTTCTATGGCGTGGACTCTGGCATCCAGGGCGGCGCGTTTATCGCGATGAGTCATTCCAATCTTATTCCACGCATTAAGATGCTCGCGCAGCTCTTTTTTCGCACTTTCAATATTGGTAACTGGGACTAACGCCTCGATCTGCGCAACCAGCTCTTCGCGCTTAAGTAAATTTGAGGCCATTGTTAAATCTCGCTTTTCAAGATCGGCGTTCTTGGCGCTAAAGAATTGATCTTGGGCGGCTTTAAATCGCGCCCATAATTTTGCGTCATCACTTGGTTTACCCCTGCCTGATGC
>JANLPM010000258.1:0-2318 GCA_031367265.1 Actinomycetes bacterium | reverse complement strand
ACGCATGTTCATGAGAAACCACTCTCGATCGCCTTGCGCGAAATAAATGAGGGTTTACTGACGATTGAAAATCTCGAACCAACGGCTTAAATAACCAACCCACTCTTATGACTGCCACCGCCCGCGAGGTCGTTCTCGGAGTTGGAGCGGGAATTGCAGCATATAAAGCCTGTGACCTCTTACGGCGTTTGCAAGAGCGGGGTTATTCCATAACCGTTGTGCCGACGCCTGCATCACTTAATTTTGTTGGTCAGGCAACGTGGGAGGCGTTATCGAGTCGACCGGTTTCAACGCAAGTGTGGGAGAACGTACATCAAGTTCCACACATCTCGATTGCCGAGCGCACAGATTTCTTTATTATCGCTCCGGCAACTGCCGACCTTATTGCCCGCATTGCAGTTGGACGCGCCGATGATTTACTGACAAATATAATTCTTGCCTCCCATGTCCCAATCCTTATTGTGCCTGCGATGCATCCTGGGATGTGGAAGGATCCGGCCACTATTGCTAACGTTTGTCTGCTTAGAGAGCGTGGCTACATCGTGATGGAGCCCGAAATCGGGCGACTCACTGGCGCCGATGTTGGTCAAGGGCGCTTTCCTGAGACGTCGGCGAT
This sequence comes from Actinomycetes bacterium, assembly GCA_031367265.1. GTDB lineage: Bacteria > Actinomycetota > Actinomycetes > Nanopelagicales > Nanopelagicaceae > Planktophila. Next base: position 1,702 of record JANLPM010000258.1, on the reverse strand, counting down.
AGTTGGTGCCTTTGATGCGATGACTGGAAATCTGCGGGATTTACTGGGACGCAGAGTTCTTATCTCCGCTGGAGGAACTCGCGAGGCGATTGATCCTGTGCGATATATTGGAAATAAATCTTCTGGCAAGCAGGGTCTGGCACTGGCGCGGGCAGCGGCTTTGCGAGGCGCCCAGGTGCATCTGATTGCAGCGAATGTAGCAGTCGAACCTCTTGGTGATATCACAATTACCCACGTTGAGAGCGCAGCCCAAATGCGGGCGGCTTTACACTCTGCCTTTCCACAGTGCGATATCTTGATTATGAGCGCGGCGGTCGCGGATGCACGTCCAGTTCAAAGCGCCCCTGGGAAGATAAAGAAAGCCAATTTCACCTCCATCGAGTTGGAGCCAAATCCCGACATTCTTGCTGAACTTGCGGCGACGAAAGTTTCACAGGTAATGATTGGCTTTGCGGCAGAAACTAGTGAATTTCTTGCATCGGCGAGATCAAAATTAATTGCTAAGGGGATTGACGCCATTTTTGTTAATGATGTGAGCGATGGCAAAATCTTTGGAAAGGATAGGACAGAGGGTATGATTCTCACACGCAACAGTGCGGATATAGCGCTCAAGGAAGTCTCCAAAGACGCTCTAGCAAACCTCCTCCTTGATATCGCCATCCGGCAGTTAGGTTGAATATATGTCACAACGTCTTTTTACTTCAGAGTCAGTAACCGAAGGACATCCCGACAAAATCGCCGATGCAATCTCAGATGCCGTTCTGGACTCATTATTGAGCCAGGACTCTAAAAGCAGAGTAGCTATCGAAACCTTAATTACAACAGGTCAAGTCCATGTCGCGGGAGAAGTCACTACTAATGGTTATGCCGATGTAAATACAATTGTTCGCGATACCGTTCTCAATATTGGATATGACTCATCGGATAAGGGTTTTGATGGAAATAGTTGTGGCGTTTCAATCTCGATTGGTGCCCAATCCCAAGATATCGCCCAGGGAGTTAACGATGCTTATGAGCATCGGGTGGCAGCTGGCGCTGATCCATTAGATTTGCAGGGAGCTGGAGACCAAGGACTCATGTTTGGTTACGCGTGTGATGATACAAAGGAGCTCATGCCGTTGCCGATTTGGCTAGCGCATGCATTAGCGCAACAACTAGCAAAAGTACGCAAATCTGGCGCACTTGCCTATCTTCGCCCGGACGGAAAAACTCAAGTAACAATTGAATATGACGGTAACCGTGCAGTCGCACTCAATACCGTAGTGATCTCTAGTCAGCACTCGCATGATGTTGATGTTGCCAAGACGCTAACTCCAGAAGTAATAGAACATGTCATCCAACCAATTCTTTCGCAGTTAGATTTACCGCAAAATGACGTAAAAATCCTGATTAACCCAACTGGACGTTTTGTTATCGGCGGACCAATGGGGGATGCGGGTCTAACTGGGCGAAAGATAATCGTTGACACTTACGGCGGTATGGCTCGACACGGTGGAGGGGCATTTAGTGGTAAGGATCCTTCAAAGGTGGATAGATCTGCCGCCTATGCCATGCGTTGGGTGGCAAAAAATGTGGTAGCCGCTGGCTTGGCTAAGCGATGTGAAGTTCAAATCGCTTATGCAATAGGTAAAGCGCAGCCAGTTGGATTATTTGTCGAAACCTTTGGTAGCGAAACCATCCCGGTGGCTAAAATACAAGATGC
>JANLPM010000185.1:0-11599 GCA_031367265.1 Actinomycetes bacterium | reverse complement strand
AGGCCTACCTCCAATTGCTATGGCCCGGCGCAGCATCTCGGCGTTGACGTTGCTAACTCCAATTGCTTCGATATAGCCGTGGGCTTTCAGATTCATCACGTTTTCGAACTGTGCTTCATATGAGATAGAAGGATCGGTTCGATGATGGTGCCACAAAGGAATCTTTGAAAGACCTAACTTAAAAGCCGAGGCCTCTACCGCCCGAAAAAGGTAATGCTGTGATGAATTTCGGCCAGAGAATCCAAACATAGTTCCATTTTCTTCTCGGGTAATTCCAGCTTTGGTAGCAAGCACAACTTTCGATTTTTGTTCTGGTGTTCCACTCCAACTATGAAATGCCTTACCGACAAGAACTTCATTGTGTCCCATAGTGTTCCAACTTGGCGCATAAATATCGGCAGTATCTAGAAGCGAGATCCCGGCATCAAGGGCGGCGTGAATTACGGCGATTGCACGATCTGGATCGCTAATAAGATGTGGATTACGCTCATTGGGAAATGACAGCGGCATACAACCCATGCCAATCGCTGAAACTAGATATGGACCAAGTTTTCGTTGAGCAATCATGCCTTGACACTACCAATTGGTTTGAACTCGATACTTTCAAAACTATTGGCAATCATTGCTCGGGCCGCAGAGATGTCACTAATTACACCCGCGGAGATAGCTTGAACTGCGATGTTGCCAAATAGGGTTGCTTCAACGGGTCCGGTCCTAACACTTAACTCACAAGCATTGGCGGTGAGTTGATTGAGTAGAGATATCTGAGATCCACCACCAAGAATGTGCAAGGTATCCAAGGTGTAGCTGGTTATCGATTCTATGTCCCGCAACGTGTCTCTATAAGCGATAGCTAGACTTTTCAATATGGTCGCCGTAAATTCCCCCGGAGTTGTCGGCGCCGATAAAGATTTTTCAAAGCAGTATGCAGTAATTCGAGAAGTCATCAATCCGGGTAGTGTAAAACGCGGATCATTCGGATTGATAATGGTAGGAAAATCGAGATTCTTTTCGGCTAAAGTTAAAAGTTCAGTCATTGAGTACTCGTTACCTTTACTCTTCCAATCTCGGCGGCACTCTTCGAGTAGCCACATCCCCGTGACATTCTTTAATACTCTTACGGTGTTATAAACGCCGAGTTCATTTGTTAAGTTGACTTTTGAAGATGCTTCGGAGATAAATGGAATATCAGACTCAATTCCGACTAAAGACCAGGTTCCGCTAGAGATATAACCCTCTGACTCTCGATGGTGAAAAGGTATGCCAGCTATTGCTGCCGCGGTGTCATGTGAAGCCGTTGCGACAACTTTAATTCCGTTTAAACCCGCGTGTCCACGGATGCGGCCAATCAGAGCTCCAGCTTCATGCAGCTTCGTAAAGATTTCCTTTTTAAGCCCTACAAGTTCAATGAGCCCGGTGTCCCAGTCTCTGGTAGAAGATTTCAATAACTGCGTAGTTGAAGCGTTAGTAACTTCAGTAGATTTTTCTCCCGTTAGAATATAGTTCAAAAGATCAGGCAGAAGAAGAAAAGATTGAGCTTTTTTATATTCATCAGAACCAATTGCCGAGTTAAGTTGGTAAATTGTATTAATTGGTAAAAACTGAATTCCAGTTGATGCGTAAATCCTTTCTCTCCCGATTCTCGCCGTAATCTCCTTAAAAGTTAGCTCTGTTCTAGGGTCGCGATATGCGTAAATTGGGCTCAAAACACTCCCAAATTCTCCGATGAATCCGTAGTCCACCGCCCATGAGTCGATTGCTAAAGAGATGGGCTGGCATATTTGGAGTGCGACCCTTAAACCCTTGAGGACTTCTTGAACAATGAAATTCCAATTCCAAAAGATTGATCCATTATCAGATGTAATCACTTCATGTTGAAAACGATGTGCAATCTCTAAATCAATTCGACCATCACGAACTCGACCAATCGCAACGCGACCACTAGTCGCGCCAAGATCAACAGCAAGAAAATCTGCCATAATTATTTAACGAAGAAATGCAGCCGCGACTCCGCCGTCTACAGGAATGTGCATTCCTGTAGTAAGCGCAAGTTCGCTTGAACACAGAACGAAGACTGCAGCAGCGATATGTTCTGGGAGTACCTCTTTCTTTAATATTGTGCGTTGTGCGTAATATTCTCCAAGTTTTGCTTCCTCCACACCATAGACGGCTGCGCGTTGGGCACCCCAGCCTGCGGCAAAGATGCCAGAGCCTTTAACCACACCATCTGGGTTAACGCCATTAACTCGAATTTGATATGCACCAAGTTCAGCGGCTAGTAGACGTACTTGATGGGCTTGGTCAGCCTTTGTTGATCCGTATGCAAGATTATTTGGACCAGCAAAGACTGAGTTTTTAGAGGATATATAAATAATATCTCCGCCCATTTTCTGGGCAATCATTGCTTTAGCGCCTTCGCGCGAAACCAAGAATGCGCCGCGAGCCATTACATTATGTTGAATATCCCAATCGCTAACCGTTGTATCAACTAAAGGCTTACTAATTGAAAGCCCTGCATTATTGACGACTAAATCTAAGCCTCCGAATGCAAGATTTGAGGCGTGGATTGCGGCAACTACTGCCGACTCGTTGGTTACATCAACAGCAACGGCCACTGCCTTATCAGAACCACCAAGTTCTTCAGCAACCTTAACCGCGGCATCAAAGTCACGATCAGCGATAATAACGGCTGCCCCTTCGGCCGATAAACGAAGTGCTGTTGCTCTTCCGATCCCAGATCCACCTCCAGTCACAAATGCGATTCGACCCTGAAGGGCTTTGGGTTTAGGCATTCTGCGCAGTTTGGCTTCTTCGAGCTCCCAATATTCAATATTAAACTTTTCAGATTCAGGAATTGGCTGATATGTGGAAACAGATTCAGCGCCATGCATAACATTGATGGCATTGATATAAAACTCGCTGGCTACTCGAGCCGTCTGCTTATCTTTTCCATATGAAAACATTCCAATTCCAGGAACTAAAATAATGAGTGGATCTGCACCACGCATGGCAGGTGATTCTGGCGTGGCATAACGCTTATAGTAATCGGCGTAGTTATCGCGATATTTCTTATGTTGAAGATCGGCTTCGGTAATTATTTCTTCAATTGATGCCGAGATTGGAAGATTTATAACCATCGGTGAAACTTTTGTTCGTAGAAAATGATCTGGACAAGATGTACCAAGTGCAGCTAATTTATTTAGTGATTGGCTGCCAATAAAGTCAAGCACTACCTGTGCGTCAGTGAAATGACCAATCATCCGTGTATCCCTAGAGGCAATTCCACGCAACGTCGGCGCAAGTGCTGCTGCTTTTTCTCGACGAACGTCTGGAGTTAAAGGTTGGGAAATCTTTCCAAAAGGATCCTTTTTTCCGGTATCAATGAGAAACTTTTCAGCTTTAAGAATCGCATCAATTGAGCGCTTTTCACACTCATCACTTGTTTGGGCCCATGTTGTTAAACCATGTCCGCCTAGAATCGCACCTTTTGCCCTGGGATTTTCCTTAGCTAAACGTGAAATCTCTAAACCAAGTTCAAAACCAGGTCTACGCCAATCAACCCACAAAATCTCGTCCCCAAAGCATTTTTTTGTAAGTTCAGGCCCACCAACAGAGGTTGCAAGAGCAATTATGGAATCAGGGTGCAAATGATCAACGTGAGCAACATTTACCAAACCATGCATGGCCGTATCTATACTGGGTGCTGCGCCGCTGCGACCGAAAGCGCAATAGTCAAAAAGGGCGACCATCTCATCTTCGAATTCAACGCCGCGATAGACATTACCAAGCGCCTTTAAACGATCTACGTAAAGTGCGGCCAAGCCAGTTTCTTTGAGGGTTCCTAAATCACCACCTGAGCCTTTTACATAGATAACTTCAACATATTCACCTGTCGATGGATCTAGCGCTTTACCTTTTGCTGAGGTATTGCCACCTGCATAGTTAGTATATTTAGGATTACTTCCTAGGCGATTACTGCGCCCTAACAACTCTTGAATAATGTTATATGGCATTAAGCACCCCAACCAGCTTGATTTCCACCAACTCGATCAACGGCGATTTTTGCAGCATATCCACTTGCTGCATAGGCTTTCATTGGCTCCGGATCAATTCCATTATCGGTACGCCATTCTCGAAGCAAGCCGCGCACGTCAGTGTTGTAGGCATCCATTAAAAACTCATGGGCGGCAAGAACATCCCCTGCTAGTTGGGCGGCCTTGAGTCCAGATTGATTAACCAGAGCGGCCTTGGCAACCGCCTCTTGCACATTCATAATTGAACGGATTTGGCCCGGAATTTTTGCTTCAATATTATGGCACTGGTCTAATACATATGACACAGGTGTACCTACATCAAAGCCGCCATTGATATTAACTTCATGCATAATGCGAAAGAGTTGGAACGGATCAGCTGCGCCAACAATCAAATCATCATCGGCATAGAACCGCGAATTAAAATCGAAAGCGCCAAGACGTTTTGCACGCAATAAACCCGCGACGATAAATTCAATATTTGTGCCAGGTGCATGGTGGCCAGTGTCGACGACAACCATTGCCTTTGGGCCAAGAGCCATGCAATGGAGAAGCGATGTTCCCCAGTCAGGTACATCTGTGTGATAAAAAGCTGGTTCGAAAAATTTGTATTCAAGTAGTAGACGTTGATTATCACTGAGTCGGGCATAAACTTTTTCAAGTGACTCTGCAAGACGGTTCTGGCGATCGGCGATATTGTCTTGGCCGGGATAGTTAGTACCATCTGCAAACCAGAGTTTAAGATCTTGCACACCAGTTTGATCCATGATCTCAATACAATCCAGAAGATGTTTTACTGCGCGTGCGCGAACCTTTGGATCTGGTGCGCAAACAGAACCAAGAATGTACTCATCATCCTGAAAAGTGTTGGAATTAATTGTGCCCAACCGAACTCCCAGATTTTGGGCGTGCGCGCCAAATTCCGCATAATCGTCAACCTTGTCCCATGGAATGTGCAGAGCTACAGTTGGAGCAGCTCCCGTGTACTTATGAACTTGAGCTGCATCGGCGATTTTTTCATATGGATCTCGCGGAACGCCCGGTTGTCCAAAGACTTTAAATCGGGTTCCGGAGTTGCCGTAGGCCCATGAAGGTGTTTCGATATTTAATCGAGAAAGGACTGCCTTTGCTGCTTGTGCATCTGCCATTCTAAATACCGCGTTTTCTATGATTGTAGGAATTTACTTAAGATAAAAAATGTTTTCTAACTTCAGAAAACCTTCATCGGGTCGTTGGCCATCTAAAGCAACAAAATACTTCGCCATAAGCGCCTGCCAACGTTCATTGATTTGCAAAGCGGCCATACCCTCCAAAGCCTGGTCTAAATCAGGAGTTTCAAAGTAGCCAATCAGCATTGCATCGCTGCGATCGAGATACAGTGAGTAGTTATGCCAGCCTGTTTGAGTAAGAGCTTGCAACATCTCCGGCCAAACGTTTTGATGGTGCAGTACGTACTCATCTAAAGTATCGGCCTTTAATTTCAATCTAAATGCGACCCGCTCCACCATTTAATCTCCCAACATTCCAAAGGTTTAGATTTTTCAAACTATTTCATTGAACCGATTCAGTTGTTATAAGGTGAAATTAGAGCGAAATCCCCGCCAAGTCAAGGTAAAAAAGAGGGATCTTATTCATGATTTTAAATTAGTGAGTAAATAATTGACACGGTTCAATTATCTCGGCCATTATCAACCTATGAGTGTCAGCCTTAGAGATGTAGCTGCTAAAGCTCAAGTCTCAGTTGGCACCGTATCAAATGTGCTTAACCGACCAGATATTGTTTCGGCAATAACGCTTGAACGTGTTCAAAAAACGATCAAAGATTTAGGCTTCGTTCCAAATGCTTTTGCGCGCCACCTTCGAGCCGGCTTTAGCCGAACCTTGGGGTTAATTGTTCCGGATGTGGCCAATCCATTCTTTACTGAGGTTGCCCGCGGTGTTGAAGATGCGGCGAGCAAGCGGGGCTATGCCGTATTTCTTTGTAATTCAGATGAAAGCGCGAACAAGGAAGAAAAATATATAAATGTTCTGATTCAACAACAAGTTAGAGGAATTCTGATTACTCCATCAAATAGAGATCCTGTTCATTTAGAGGCCCTCCTCGATCGCGGCATTGCCGTGACATTACTAGATCGCGAAACTAAATCTAGAACTCAATGTTCGGTTTCAGTAGATGATGTTCGTGGTGGGGAAATTGCAATTGAGTATTTAGTATCTCTTGGCCACACTGAAATTGCTTGGGTCTGCGGTCCAGAGAGTATTCCACAGGTGTCAGATCGAGGATCAGGTGTAGCCAATGCTGCAGCAGCTGCCGGCATTTCGATTAGTACCATTCGCGTGCCACTAATGAACTCTATTAAGGGTGAACAAGTCGTTGGCGAAATTTTGTCATTACCTAAATTACCTACAGCAATTTTTTGTGCTAACGACATTGTTGCACTAGGCGTAATGAAAGGCCTTTTAGATCAGGGAGTGCGCATCCCAGAGCAAATTTCGCTTATTGGCTATGACGATATTGCCTTTGCGCCATCTGCAGCTATTCCATTAACTTCGATTGCTCAACCTGCTTATCAACTTGGTGTTGCATCTGCAGAGCTAATTATTTCTGAATGTGAAGAGGGCGATGCGCACGCCCATCAGCAGATTCGATTCCAACCGAAATTAGTTATACGAGCTTCGACAAGTAAACCTTCCTAAATATGGTTATTGCAATTAACACGTTAGAAGCTGCCCTCGAACGTGTTTTGGCATTAACTCAAATCCTGGAGGAACGCATTATTATCGGCATAGTAGGAAAACCTGGGGCAGGTAAATCATCCCTCTCAAGTTTTCTCTTAAAGAAACTTCCAAAAGAAACCACCGCCTTAGTCCCAATGGATGGTTATCACTTGAGTAATGCCCAACTTGCTCTGCTTGGAAGGGCGGATCGAAAAGGAGCACCAGACACATTTGACGCCAGTGGTTATGCAGATTTACTACACCGAATAAAATCCAATACTTCTGAAGATATTTATTTCCCAATATTTCACCGTGAAATCGAAGAATCTATCGCTGCCGAAGGCGTAATCCATCCGCAAACGTCACTCATCATTACCGAAGGAAATTACCTACTTTTAGAAGGAGATGGTTGGTCACGAGTCGCAGAATCTCTAACCGAGAGCTGGTTTATTAACGTTGATCATGACAAACGAATGTCGCGGCTTGTAGCAAGACACATTAAATTCGGCAAATCACCTGTCGAAGCACATGCCTGGGCGCATGGAAGCGATGCGCATAACGCTGAACTTATAGAGACCACGCGAGCCAAGGCCGACGTCATTATTACTTTGCTTTAACCGCTAAACTGCGCATGCAACTCGGAGACGTCGCATAGCCCGGTCGAGTGCGCCTCACTGCTAACGAGGTAAGGGGTTAAACCCTTCAGGAGTTCAAATCTCCTCGTCTCCGCTCTGTCTTAGCTTTACGCGGAACCTCTCACAATTAAGTGATGTTCCATGGCTAGGACACCTCCGCAGATAAGTAGATGTAAGGAGCATTGAAGGTGCAGTACAAAATAGCAATCATCGGCGCCGGCCCAGCCGGTTATTTTGCCGCTCAAGCGCTACTAAATCTGCAAAATGAAAAGCGTATTTTTGCCATCGACATGATTGAACGTTTACCGACTCCGTGGGGTTTAGTTCGAAGTGGTGTTGCACCAGATCACCCAAAAATAAAAACAGTTGCTAAAGTTTTTGAAAAGATTGCATCGGAATCCAACTTTCGCCTTTTTGCTAATGTTGAAATTGGTACGCAAATAACGGTGGCTCAACTAGCTGAAAAGTATGACGCAGTTGTAATTGCAACTGGTTCATCTTTGGGTAAAAAACTAGGAATTCCCGGAGAGGATTTATATGGCTCAATGTCGGCGGCCGATTTCGTTCCTTGGTATAACGCTCATCCAGATTTTGTCGGTGTCGACGTTCCCCTTGATTGTGAAACCGCCGTTGTAATTGGTGCAGGTAACGTAGCAATGGATGTTGCTCGGATGATGGCTCTTGAACCAACTGAGTTAGATTCAACAGATACCGCAGATCATGCTATTTCAGCTTTTAAAGTCAGTGGTATCAGAAATGTTTATATTAGCGCTCGCCGAGGTCCAGAACACGCAGCTTTTACATCCCCTGAAATCCGTGAGCTACCTAAGCTAGAACATACCAATGTCATTATGAAACACAGCGACATCGATGCTGCGATTGTTCGCGCCGGAGATGCACCTGGAAAAGAGGTTAAAAGCAACTTAGATGCAATGCTCTTAATTGCCGATTCGCCAAAAACTTCACATGAACGCACGATGCGCTTTCTCTTTCAACATACGCCTAAAGAGATTTTGGGTAGTAATCGCGTTGAGGGCATTGTGTATTCCACTCCAGATGGTGATGTAACAATTAAATGCAGGCTAGTTGTAACCGCCATTGGCTATCAAGCTGCCAGTATTGAAGGCGTACCTTATGAGAATGGCAAGGTCGTTAACGTCGATGGACGTGTAGGTCAAAATTTATACGTCGTTGGATGGGCAAAACGCGGACCCTCGGGAGTAATTGGAACAAATAAATCTGATGCCGCAGCCGTTGTCGAACTTCTTGTAGCTGATTTGAAAACCCCGAAAGAGTCCGGAAGTCTCGATGATTTAATTACTCATCAAATAGTCGTAGATCAAGCCGGGTGGCAACGAATAAATGCGGTGGAAACTTCGGCAGGTGAACTTCTTGGCAAGCCGCGCGTAAAAATAGTTGATTACTCTGAATTATTAAAATCAGCATCAGCCGCGATTTAGCACGAGAAAATTGGATTAATCTAAGTGCCACACCTCAGTCATTGCCATTAAATTACCTTGATTGTCCGCAAGATTTACAATTACGTCACTAAACCACTGTGACCACTTGGCATTAACGTCGTAACCCCCCAATTTAGCGAAAGCAGTTTTTGCATCAGGTTTAACTTCAAAATACCCAACGACATTTAGTCCACGACGAAAAATTGAGTAGTTTTCAAAACCACATTCTTTTAGCGCCGAAACAAGCTCTGGCCAAATTTCGTCATGACGTTTCTTGTACTCTGCTTCTTTGCCTTCGAATATTTCAAATGTAAAACAAACCCGCTCCATGATTGCTCCTCATTTATAACTAGCCGCTTGGAAATCCTTGACAAAGAGTAAGCCTCTCCATACTTTATGCCTAGGGTTAATTGAGAATACCAATGGGGGTAGTGCTTTGGCCAAAATTAGAATTGGAATTATTGGTGCCGGGAGTTGGGCAGTTGCTTCTCATTTACCAAATTTAGCTAAGCATCAAGATGTTGAATTTGTTGGTATTTCCCGAAAGGGCCCTGAATTATTGCAAAAAATTAAGGATCAGTACGGTTTTCAAGTCGCCTCTGAAAATTATTTGGATATTTTAGAGGCAGGGATAGATTTATGTGTAGTAGGCAGTCCTACGGCATTTCACCATGAACATGCAAAAGCGGCACTTGAAGCCGGTGCACATGTAATGTGCGAGAAACCTGTGACAATCCACTCTGCCGATGCATGGGATTTAGTGACAACGGCAGATCGCGTCAAGAAGAACTTAGTAGTCTCCTTTGGTTGGAATTATCTGCCGATGATTGCACAGGCTAAGAAATTGATGGATGAACGTGGAATCGGCGAACTTGAACATATGAGTGTTCATATGTCCTCTCAAACACGCGAACTTTTATCAAACACTGGTGCATATCCAGATGCCGCTCCAGAATCACTTCCAGAACAGCAAACGTGGACTGATAAGAATCTCTCGGGTGGCGGATACGCGCAAGCGCAGTTAACTCACGCGCTAGGTATGGCCCTCTGGCTTACTGGAGCTCGAGTTCAATCTGGATTTGCACTCATGACTGCTCCGATGAATTCGCCAGTTGAACTCCATGATGCAATTACTTACAGATTTGAAAACGGTGCAATTGGTGTTGTATCAGGAGGCTCTGCACATGTGGACGCGCATCGAAAAACTCACGCACTTGAGGTGCGCGCGATTGGCGATAAAGGTCAGGTATTAGTTGATATTGAGAGAGCTGCAGTCTGGCTTTATAGCAATGGAAAGAATGAATTCCTGGAGCTTAAAGAGAACGAGGGCTATTACAACTGTGATGGTCCAATTGAGGCGATAGTTTCAGCGGCTCGAGGGGAAGAGTTTATTAATCAATCGCCAGGCGAACTTGGTGCTCGAACTGTTGAAGCTCTCGAAATAGCGTACAAGAGCGCAGCTAGTGGAAAGCTGGAATCCCGTTAGTTAAAGCAGAAATTCACGTATTGCCGAAATTGTTTGTGAATCTGCTTTGTCACTCATTAACGTTAGAGCAAAATCGGCTGCGAGTGGCAAATCCTCACCAATGAGACGCCGCCATTTAGCCAATCGCCAAAATTCGTTATCACGCTCGTTAAAATTGGCCCCGGGAGCTGATTCTAGGCGCATTGAATTACTGCCAGAGGTGGTTTTTAGAGTTACCTCGGCTCCAGAAATAGGAATATCTATTCCCTCAACCTTAATTTTTGCTAAAACCTCGGGAACTGCTTCAACACACTTGGTTACATCCTTACTCAGCCATGCACTGGCTGTGCCATGTCTAATATCCCAATAATTTCCACCCACAGATCCATTTGCTATATCTCTTGTAATCGCATTAACACCTACATGTATTTCAAGAAGCTCCCCTATTTCACCTTCGGCTAATTTTGTCACGGCATAAACCAAACTCTGAATAAAACCATTATATGGAAAGAGGCGCAAACCTGAAGTGCTAACGCCATCATGTAATTCTGCGGTCTCGTTACTTATTGAAAAAAGTTGAATCAATCCGCGCTCGCCACCCCAAATATCAGTCGCACTTGTTAAATCGTTTGCAGCAGAATCGCTTGCAAGTAAACCAAGCGAAGTTGCTGCGGCTCTATTAAAAATCGCCGCGCCTGTTCTTCGATCAGCAACGGCAACTCCGCCCATATTTGATGCAGTACTTCGAAGCGCGGTTAAATGTTGAGAGATGGAAAGATTTCGCAGAACACTTGAAGTTGTCGCCGAAGCTAACGCCCCAGCAGTTGTAGTTACGTGCCAGTTCCTTCGGTGTTTAATGCCAAAAAAATTAGCCGCACTCGCACTTGTGCGGTAACCAGCGCTTGCAGCAAGTGAGAAGCGATACGCGAAGTCAGGAAACAAAATGATTGATTCTAAAAGAGCGGCCCAGATAACAGAGCCCGGATGTGTCATGACGGACCAATCCATATCGTCTGCGTCTAGAAAACTCGAATTGATTGCGAGTTGGCTACCCAACTGGTTACCCTTATTTGCGTAGTTTCCACGCGCGATTTTCCCAGCACGAGTTACGACTAGGAAATCTGTAAGTAGAACTTGAAGCCGAGCCGCCGATTCGTTAGTGGAGATTAAAGTAGAAAGTTTAGTCAAATTTTCAAGTAATTCATCACCGTCAGACATTACTTCTTCTTCACTTTCAAACCACCACCACTACTTTCGCGCACAATATATGCAGTTTCGACGATAATTGTT
>JANLPM010000159.1:0-2358 GCA_031367265.1 Actinomycetes bacterium | reverse complement strand
GTGACTAAGTAACCTTTCATGCTCATTTGATTGAGCAGCTCCTGCTTTTCTTGTACTTTGAGCATTTCCTCTAAGTACAACTCTCGATATATGTCTTCCATTTTTGAAGTTTTAATAACTTTCTTCTTAAAAAGGAATCTGATTAGTAACAACACGTTGGCACCGACTAAAAATCCGAGTCCTGCTTGACGCCCTTGGGTTGAATTTAAATAAATCATTAACCTGCCGAGCCATTTAACTCTGGCAATATTTCGTGGGACATCGGCCCCAGGTGAGGCAAGAAAGGGATCTCTTTCTGCAACTCCATTGGAATCACCTTTAGTAATGATTCGAACCAGACCGTTATACCCCGTTATTTCAGCGATTCGGTGGGCATAGATCACGCCAGTTGCGGCAGAGTGGACCACGATTATGTCGCCGACATGTAGCTGTGATGCTTTCGTTGTCTTTGTAATAAAGATGTCACCTGGTTGGGCATACGGGCGCATAGATCCAGTAAGAATCGGGGCGATCCCAATACCGGCAAAGCTATGAAGAACTGAGGGAAGAGCGGCAAAGAGCAATGAAAACGCCCATATCAAGAGCTTTGTCACCAAAGAGGTTTTTTTGAACCCAGCAGTGGTGGGCCTTGTCGCGGAAATAGTCATAAGTGGAAGTTAGGGTGTGATCCTGCCGATTAGCGCACGAAAAACCTCCAGTTGGCGCACGTTCTTCTTTTTTAAGGCCAAACCTCTTTATTAGGGCCAAACCTCTTTATTAGGGTCAAACCTTCTTTTTAGGGCCAGAGGCGGTAGCCAACTCCACGCACTGCAGCGATAACACGTGGCCCGCCAGCGGTCTTGATTTTGAGTCTCAAGCGTGAAGCATGTGTATCAAGCAAGCTATCACTTGAGAATGCAACTGAGCCTCCTATCGCTTCGATTACTTGCTCTCGAGTGAAGACTCGTTTCGGGTTCTCCATTAATAGATACAAAAAATCATATTCGGTTCGCGTCAACGAAATTTTAATCCCCTCAACCATGAGTTCACGGCTTTCAGTGTCAAGTAGCAATACTCCTGACTTCAAAATATTTAAATCCCGATCGCCAGAAATACTCCTTCGACGAAGTTGAGTCTTAACACGAAGGCCTAATATTTGAGCCGATACGGGTTTAATGATGTAATCATCGGCACCCGCTGCAAGACACATCGCCTCATCCAACTCTTTATTTCTATTCGTGAGCATAATTATTGGCACATCTGAAGTTAGGCGAATTTTGCGGCAGACTTCAAAACCATCAGGCTGGCCCATAGATAAATCAAGAATAACAACTGTGGGGTTTGTTTCAGCAAATACCGTCAATGCCGAAATTCCATCCGCCGCCTCAATAACTTCAAAGCCCGCTTCTTCTAGGGCACTCTTGACAAAGAGTCGGATATCTGGATTGTCATCAACGATTAAAATGAGCTCACTCGCCATCTAATTGGACACTCCTAGTTCAATTTTCAGTAGGGACAATTTTAATGAAACAAGTATTTCATTCCGCTTTGCGAGAATTTCGCTCTCTGTAAGATGCGGAGAAGCTTCTAGCCAATGCGAAAACTCGACGAGTTTTTCACCTTCGCTCTCAAATGTGTAGAAACTAATAGATCCACCTGCCTCGTGTGCGACTGCCTGGAGTTGATCAAGCGGAGCATTTGTCACCGCTGCAATGGCTTTTTCGAGGACAGGCAGGCGGCGCTCCAGAACAAGCTGATCGGTTTTACTCACAAATATTGGGAGTTCAATATGAACGACTGTCCCAATATTCATCTCGGATTCAATATTGATTCGCCCCCCGTGTTGTTCGACTATTTTCTTAACAATGGCTAATCCCAGACCAGTACCTGGAATTTGATCCTTTAGGGCGTTTTCTGAACGGAAGAATCGGTCGAATAACTTTTCTAAGTCTTGCGCAGGAATACCCATTCCTTGATCCGAGATGCTCGCACGCACGAACTTCGCTCCGGTCTGATCAAAAACGTTGGATATGCTCACCCGCATCTTAGAAGCTCTGGGACTGAATTTGATTGAGTTATCGATTAGATTTATGAAAACTTGGGAGATTTGTCCTTTATTTCCAGATATTGACCAGTCGTCATGAAAATTGTCATAAGTATTATTGGCCACGAACTCTATGGAAATTTCAGCGGCATCTAGCGAAGGCTGTAAAACAAAGATCGTATCTGCAATAACTTCATCCAAATTAATTCGACTGTAGCCCTGCGCAGTCGCCTCTGTATCTAACTTTGAAATTGTGAGCATGTTTTCCACAAGGTCAAGCAATAATATTAGATTTCGATCAACTATTTTTAGATATTTTGCCGCTCTGGGGCTAC
>JANLPM010000303.1:0-2148 GCA_031367265.1 Actinomycetes bacterium | reverse complement strand
CTAATTTTGAGCAAATCAAAGAGATATTTGATGTAGATCCTGAAAATCCAATTTCAGGCGAGCGTATTTTGAGTATTCACACTATCTGGCATTACTCGTCTATTCAAGGCTCCATTGGTTTGAGAGATGACCTCCTCGCTTTTCTAAAACCATGGGGATTTTCATTAGAAGAGATTTCTTCACCTGTACAACTGTGGGCTGGAACTAAAGATGTCAACGTGCCAGTGGCACATGCTGATTATCTTAAAAGAGAGATTCCTAATTCTGAATTACTTATAGTTGAAGATAAAAATCACAGCACAATCTCGGAACCGGCCGTTGAAGGCGGATTTAAGTGGTTACGAGGTTTTTTCGATTCTCAGTTATAACGAAAAGCGGGAGATTGTTCTGGCATAGTCAATTGCCCACGATCATCGGAGTTGCGCCAGTAACACGAAGTAATTCTTCAAAAGTTGTGGGATAGACCGAATGCGGGTGGCCGGCGGCGGCCCAGATGACTTCATAATCATTCAACGCTTCATCAATAATTGTAGTGTCGGGGGCAGTCGTCCAAGCCAGCGGACTCACACCGCCAATTGAAAATCCTGATTGTTCCTTAACAAAATCTGCATCTGCGCGATGTAACTTCTCAACGCCGAGGTTCTTGGCAACTAACTCGGTATCTACGCGGTGACGACCGCTAGTAATAATCAGTAGTGGGTTGCCGTTCGGAAGTTTAAAGACAATTGACGATGCAACTTGGCCAACTTCAATTCCTAATGCATGTGCTGCATCTAAAGCGGTTCGAGCGGAGTCAGAGAGAACCAGAATCTCACCTGAACAGCCCAATTCCTTGAGTAGTGCAGTTACCCGCACAACTGAAGGGTTTGTAAGAACTTCCTCCACTAGTTAAGCAACACGGCTCTCTAACTTGAGGGCTAACATAAATGCATCGACAACTTCTTGCTTACTCCAAGGCTTAGGTGCTTGGGTAATAAAGAAGTCATTTAATGCAATCTCTGCGAGTTCATCGATGTCACCTTCGACAAAGCCAAGGGATGAAAGAACTGGGAATTGAAGTTCAGCCAAAATCTTTCGCACAGCGTTAACGCAACGTGAGCCATCATTGCTGCCATCTTGTGGAACGCCCATTGCATCGGCAATGCGCTCCATCTTTTGCGGAACAATTTTTGCTTCTCGCGTAAGGGTTTCAACCAGAACTAAACCAATGGTTAACCCATGTGGAACATGCTTGAGTCCTCCGATTGCTTGGCCTAATGAGTGTTCTGCGGTGCAGTCCGAGATATTCATGGTTAATCCCGCCATCATGCTGCCTGCAGCCATTCCAGCGCGCGCAGTTTTGTCGTTGCCATCTTTAAAGGCGGCAACGAGTGCTGGTGTCATCATGTGCACCGCCTCGTAACCGATTGCATCGCCGATCGGTGTACTGCATTTAGCTATGATTCCAGCGATGGCTTGTGCAAGTGCATCGATACCTGTATTAGCTGTCATAGATGGCGGCATTGAATAAGTAAGTACTGGGTCAACTAAGGCTACTTGCGCGCGTAAGTTTCCATTGGCAATGCCGGCTTTGCGACCAGCCTCTGGGTCAGAAATAACCGAACCACCAGATACTTCAGAGCCAGTTCCAGCCGAAGTCGGAAGTGCAATCAGTGGCAGCGTCGGAGTTGGATATACAGGTGTCTTTGCTTGAAATTCTTCGAAAGTGCAGTTTAATTGTGCACACAAACGCGCCGCTTTTGCAGTATCAATAACCGAACCGCCGCCAAGTGCTACAACGACATCTGAGCCCGCAGCCTTAAGTGCGGCAATTGCATCATCGACCATTTGAATTGTTGGCTCACCCGCTGGCTTTTCAAAAACAGTGACAGTAATTCCTAAAGCAGATTTCATTTGATCGATGAGTTTTGCTGCAGCGGGATTAAATTTTTCAATATCTTTATCGACCATCAAAAAGACTTTGCTCGAACCGAGCTCTGCGACAACTGCTGGCAGAGTTTCGGCGACGCCTTCTCCGAAGCGAACTTTGACGGGAAGGTGATTATTGAAAGCGGTGATGTTTTCCACGAGAGCTCCTTGGTAAATGGTCTTTATTGAATACAGGGATTCTATCTTGCATAAGGCTCATTGGAAATACGAAGAAATGTT
>JANLPM010000272.1:0-7451 GCA_031367265.1 Actinomycetes bacterium | reverse complement strand
AGGTTCAGTTTTAGTAGAGTTCGGCAAGACCCGCGTTTTGTGCGTTGCCACTTTTACTCCAGGGGTTCCTCGCTGGTTAAAAGACAGCGGTACTGGTTGGGTTACATCTGAGTATGCAATGTTGCCAAGGGCTACTCATACGCGTTCTGATAGAGAAAGCGTTAAAGGAAAGCTGGGCGGACGGACACAGGAAATATCTCGACTTGTTGGACGTTCACTACGCGCAATCGTGAACACTAAAGAGCTCGGAGAAAATACAATTGTCATTGATTGTGATGTTCTTCAGGCCGATGGTGGTACTCGCACTGCCGCAATCACTGGTGCTTTTGTTGCCCTCGCTGATGCGATTGAGTGGGCAAAGCAACAGGGCCATATTAAGGCAACTGCCAATCCTCTGAGTGATTCAGTATCTGCAGTAAGTGTGGGAATCATTGATGGTGTACCGATGTTAGATCTTTGTTATGAAGAAGATGTACGTGCCGGGACCGATATGAATGTAGTCGTTGCGGGGGATGGCCGCTTTATTGAAGTTCAAGGGACCGCTGAGGGCGAACCCTTTGATCGCGAACTCTTAAACCAATTACTGGATTTAGCGGTATCTGGGTGTAAAACATTAACTACATTTCAAGATCTTGCTCGTACTGAGTAACTCAGCAGTTAATCAACCAAAGGTGCACCAGTGAAAGTAGCCTCCAATAAACTCATTATTGCAACGCGCAATGTCGGAAAGATTCTTGAGTTTCGAAGAATTCTCGATGCGATATCCGAAGGCGCGGTTGAGCTGGTTGGAATAGATCAGTTTCCAGAGTTGAATGACGTTGAAGAGACAGGTGCTACTTTTGAAGAAAATGCGCTTTTAAAGGCGAGATATACCGCGAAAATGACGGGCTTGCCCTCTATTTCTGACGACTCAGGATTGTGCGTTGATGCCCTCGGAGGAAGACCCGGGATACTTTCTGCGCGCTGGGCAGGTGAGCATGGAAATGACATGGAGAATGTACGTAAAGTTCTCGCTGATTTGCTAAATGTTCCAGATGAAAAAAGAGGCGCCTATTTTATTTGTGTTTGCGCCCTGGTCATGCCGGATGGTCGTGAGGCCGTTGCAGAGGGGTTTTTTCATGGAAGAATTCTGCGCAAGGCCATTGGCGAAAACGGCTTTGGCTACGACCCAATTTTTTCACCCCATGGCGCCGCTATCTCCTCGGCTCAACTGAGCGCCGAAGAAAAAGATGCAGTGAGCCATCGAGGAAAATCACTGCGAGCAATCGCACCACAAGTCATGGAAATGCTTGGGGTGCTGGGGTAGCCTTGTCTCATCGACGCGCGTTATTGACGTGCGCACAGTTATCCAAGGAGTCATTGTGGCCGTAAAGAAGCAGACCGCAGCAAAGAAAATTGCCAAGAAGGCACCTGCAAAGCGAGCAGTTAAGAAAACTGTAAAAAAGAGCGTAGTAAAAAAACCAACTGCAAAGAAGAGTGTTGCTAAGAAAAAGGTTGCGAAGAAAGTAACTGCCAAGCGCCCAGTTAAAAAGAGTTCGGCTAAGAAGGCAGTAGCAAAAAAATCTGCGGTTAAGAAAGCGTCGGTTAAGCAGGCAGTAGCAAAAAAATCTGCGGTTAAGAAAAAGAGCGTTAGAAAAGCTCCAGCTAAGCGCGCAAGTAAAAAAATTGCGTTAATAGTTGCACCACCGATTGCAGTGATAACTACACCTGCGGCACCTGTAATTTCAAAGCCACTAGCTTTAGCTGCTAAGCCTATTACTGCCCCTAAACAGGGTGCATCAGGTCGAGTAATGTTCTTAGTTGTAATGGGAATTGTTCTGCTCGCGGTGATTGTTTGGTCAAAATCTAAGAATGGGGGCGATGATGTCGCTTCGCCTGCGCCTTCCATTTCACAATCTGCTACGCCAACTGAGTCTGCCAGCCCGACACCGAGTGAGAGCGTCGCGGTAGTTACAACTGTTGGGGCTCCAACAAAGTTTGTGGCAATCAAAAGCGCCGGCGGACTGTTGCTTCGCTGGATTGCTCCTAGCGCAACGACTGGACTAACTGGCTACAACGTCGAGATTCGCGCAAAGGGTGTAGGCGATTGGATAATAATTGCGACCGTGCCAGCTGATCAATTAACTCAAAGCGTTTCAAAGAGTAGCGATTCAGGATGGACTCAATTTCGCGTGACTTCGGTTTATAGTGATGGACAGGTTGCATCGGCGACTGCTTTTGGAATTCCAGGAGAGTTTAAATAATAACTTTATAGCTGTGCGGAAATTGCTTCAACATAAACACGTACCCCTGCAGGTACTAGATGCACGCCGTCAGGGGCGAAGTACTCAGGATGGCCGTGTGAAATCGCGTTCCAATCGATAAGCGTTGCATGGAAGCGTTCTGCGTATTTTGCTATTAGTAGGTTATTAGCCTCACGCCAATCGCGCGGCACCGCGGTATTTACAACAATGATTTTCGGCTGATTTTCCACCTCGGTAAATACGGCAAGAACCTGCGCTTCGGTCAATCTATTATTATTGCCCAAATCAAGAATTACTGTCGAATTACTCATACTCAATTTATCATGCCCCATAACAGCAATGAGTTCGGGGGCTTGGCGGCCAACTCGAGCATTAATGAGTGCGATATGTTGACGCGCGTCCAGTTCATGGCGGATCCCCAGAATTACCGAATCACCAGTCACCCATAGGCCGGTGCTCACATTCGTCGATGGTTTTGCTGCAGAAATTTCTACAGGGGCATTTAATTTCGTCTTCACGATGTCCATGGCGATATCACTTTGTCTAATTGCATGTGCACTTAACAATGAAGTTGTCGCCAGTACAGTTGAAACTGCTAAAACCACTGAAATCTTTTGACGCAGTTGTACCCTTTTAGTTCGATATTTCATTCCTTTAAACCAGAACTCCACTAACCCACTTCGAATTGGCAGTTCTACAAATCGCAGAGAAATATCGGCCAAAGCAAAAACGATAAGCACTCGCATTAAGGTGAGCGCCCATGCCGATCCTTCAAGATCAACCGTTGGTCGAGTTACTTGAAAAACTACCCAATGCCACAGGTAAATGGCATACGAGCGTTCTCCAATCCACACTGCAACTTTGCTACTTAATATCGGAGCAAATCGAGATGCTGGATGCACAATCGAAGTGATAATTGCACAACCGAAAATTCCTGCTAATGGGAAAGCTAATTTATACAGGGTGGCATCTCTTTCGTTAATAAAGAGAAAAGTTGCGATCATTCCGATAAAACCAAATACTCCAATACCGTCAATAAAATCCTGTGCTCGTCTTCCAACGTTCTCTTTCAGATTTTGAGGAATCCAACTCACTGCTAACGCCGAACCTAGGAATAATCCGATGCTATGAGTATCAGTCCCAAAGTAAACATGACTAGTTTGAGAGGCGTTTGCCGCGTCGACTTTAAAAGAAACCAGTAAAAGTGCAGCCCCAGAAATTGCGGCGATGAAAAGTGCAGCACCGGGAATCTTACTTTTACCAAAATAGCGAAGTATGAGTAACAAAATCAGCGGCCATACGAGATAAAATTGAGCTTCAACTCCAAGTGACCATGTGTGTTGTAAAAGAGGTGGCCGAGCGATGGAATCAAAGTAATCTGTATGGCGAAATACTAACCACCAATTCATTCCACCTAAGAGCGCAAATGGTGAGTCACTTACAAAGCGACGCATAGTCTCAGGCGCCCAAATTGCAATATAGATCGAAGTCGCAAGAATCATGAAAACAAGTGGCGGGAATAGGCGGCGAATCCGTGCTTTATAAAAGGATCGCAGATCTAATCCACCACTTCGCGCAATTGAATCAAGCAGCAACCGTGTAATTACATATCCGGAGATCACAAAGAAAAGATCTACCCCAAGAAATCCCCCTGGTATCCAAGAAAATCCTAAGTGATACAACATCACTGCGGTGACAGCTACCCCACGCAAACCATCTATGGCAGGGATGTATCGAATACCTCGAGCCGTTGCCATAACTAACTACCTACGTGTGGCAGATTTCTTTACTGCAGCTTTCTTGGTGGATTTTTTTACTGTGGGCTTCGGAGAAGCAATTGCAGGCTTCGTCCGCTGGCTCACGACTCTAATTGGACCTGAGTTAATAAGAGTGTCATCAGAGTTTAAATTTTCAACTACGCTTTTTTGGAGATCCGCTAGGCGGGTAAAAGCAGTTTCCAGCCGCAAGCGTGATTGGTTAATTGCCAATTCGGCGGCGGTAAGGGATTGAGTTTGAACTTTGTATAAGCGTTCAGCCTCGTTTATAACTCCAGTGAGCCATTGGCGGTAGTTTGAAACTTCAGTCGTTGCACTGCTAATAATTCGCTCGCCCTCGCGTCGCGCGGATGTGGTTAACGCAGCGGCTTCGCGTTTTTTAGATTCTATGAGCGAGTCGGCTTCAGTTTCGGCTTGAGCAACTAACTGTCCGGCCTCCTCTTCGGCCGCTTCTATATATTTGCGTCCACGCGATTCTGCTCCGCTAAGCACTGAACGGGCTTTGGAATCTGCGGCCTCAATCTCCTCCTTAGTAATTCGATTCGTCTCGGCCACTAAACGTGATGCAATTGAATGAGCCTTACTTTCGCGGGCTTGTGCAGATTTAATCATTGCCATTGCAGTTTCAGTTGCAAGAATTTCGAACTCCTCCTTGCTCAAGCCATTGATATCACGGCGCGAGCGAAGGTCGGCAAGTTGAGATTCGAGTTCACGGATACGATCTACGGATGAGGGCTGATTGGGTTCTTCGCCTTTAAATCCGACCCAGTTTAAGAAAGAATTTTTCTCGGCCATCGCGCACCTCGCACCTCGTATGTGTAGAGCCTTAGGTTAGAGCAAGGCTCTACTTACTGTAAATCGCCACAGAAATTGCGATGTATTGCGAAATCCACGCCGCTAGCACAAAGATGTGGAATAGCTCATGGAAGCCAAAGTATTTTGCTGCCCGCCCAGGGCGTTTAAGAGCATAAAAAATCGCTCCAATTGAATAGAACAGGCCGCCAATAAGAATAGGCAATAACACCCACAAACCGCCTGCCCGATAAAGTGCGGGAGTGTAAACAATAGCCACCCAACCTAAGAGCAGATAATTTGCAACATAGAGCCAGCGGGGTGCACTCAGCCAGAAGACTCGCATTGCAACACCGGCAATGGCACCGATCCAAACCACCAACAAAAGAATATTTCGACTTCTACCCTCAAGAAGTGTGACTGCAAACGGAGTGTATGAGCCGGCGATAAGAAGATTTATATTTGCATGATCCCAGCGTCGCCAAATCTTCTTCTTAGATGGAATCCAAGGCACTCTATGATAAATCGCCGAGACACTAAATAACATAATCGCTGTGACTGAATAGATTGCAACGGCAAATTTGAGAGACGACTTACTTAAAATAAATAGGACAAGCGAAGCGATAATAACTATCGGCGTTGCTCCAAGGTGAAACCATCCGCGTAATTTCGGTGGAGCCACTGGCAGTTGTGTCATGGGATCAGCCTACGCGTAATGTAGCTTTTCGCCGACACCGCAAGCATATCTATCGACAAATAGTGCAAGCGCTGATAAGAATAGCCAATGGCATATAGATCAGAAATCTTCGAACTTAGTGATGTTTATATTGACAAAGCAGCGGCCTTGAGTCCGATGGAGTGCACCTATCTTGGTAAAGATTTGAACCAAGATAAATTAGATGATTTCACCATGGCGGGCATGGCTAAATCCGCCCAGCTCACGCGTGAGACCTTAGTTAAATTGCAAGGGCTTACCCCGATTGATGAGATTGATCGCATTGCAAAAACTGTAATGGAAGAACGACTTATATCTGGCCTGGCTTTACATGATTCTCATGAAGCTCATGTTCTATGGAATGTATTAACTTCTCCGCCTTCTAATATTCGATCAATTTTCGAACTCATGCCCAGGATCAGCGATAAGGATTTTGACAACATAGCAAAGCGTTTGGTTGGGGTTGAAAATGCCCACAAGCAATGGATTAGCACAATTAGTGAGGTTGCAAAGAATGGAAAGACAACGGCTCAACGCCAAGTTCGCGGAGTTATAAAGCAGTTAGAAAGCTATGCCAATGGAGGATATAGCCAGATGTGCAGGAACTTTGACCCCGATTCAAAATATCCGGCCATTCATGAAGCGGCAAAAAATGCCGAAAGCTCCTCGGCCGAAACGGCGGCTTATTTGAAAAATGAGTACATGCTGATTGCTAATCCCAATGATGGAGTTGGCGGCGAACGCTATGCTGTTTGGTCACGGTATTTCACGGGCGCGACCTTAGATCTGCGTGCAACGTATGAGTGGGGTAGGGCCGATTTAAAGGCGATCAATGCGCGCATGTGGGAAATTGCTGAAGAGATTAAACCTGGAGCAAAGACTTTACGCGAAGTTGCAGATTTTCTGGATAATGATCCAAAATATGTAATTAAAGGCAAGGAAAACGTAATTAAGTATTTACAAGATTTTACCGATGCCGCAATTAAGCGCATGGATGGCGAATTCTTCGAGATAGATGAGCGAATCAAAATCTGTGAAGCCCGACTAGCACCTGAAGGCAGCGCATCTGCGCCGTATTACTTCCCACCATCTGAAGATCTCTCACGCCCCGGAACAACATGGATTCCAATGCTCGGCAAAGATGAGGTAAGTACTTGGCACTTAGTGTCGACGTGGTATCACGAAGCCGTACCCGGTCACCACTTGCAGTGTGCAACTGTCACTATTGAAAAAGATCGCTTGACGCGTTTTCAGCGCACCGCTGCATGGATAAGCGGTTACGGTGAAGGTTGGGCGCTTTATTCCGAACGTTTTATGAATGAGCTCGGTGCATTTAATGAACCCGGAATTGAAATGGGATATCTCTCTGCTCAAGCATTGCGCGCTGCTCGCATTGTCGTCGATATTGGTATGCATCTTGGCTATACCGATTTCGATGGAAATGTGTGGAGCGCTGCGAGCTCACGCAAACTTCTCAACGAAGCGGCTTTACTTGATGAGGCCCATTCACGAAGTGAAACTGATCGTTATTTGGGTTGGCCAGGACAAGCGATTTCATACAAAGTCGGAGAGCGCGTCTGGATGGCCGCACGCGAAGCAGCACAAACACGCCTAGGTGCTAATTTCAATATGAAAAAGTTCCACACATATGCCTTAAAAATAGGCCCTATGGGTCTTGATCCTTTTGCCGCAGAGATGGCTAATTGGGACGGGAATTAAGTCAATGACACATATGGATGACTGGGCCTTTGAAACTCTCCAAATCCACGCCGGGCAAACCCCAGATCCAACTACGGGTTCGCGTTCTTTACCGATTTATCAAACAACGGCTCTTCCACCTGTTCCTGATCGGGCCTGGGCTGGACTTCTTCGCCCACGAACATCCGCAACTGCAGGACGACGGTAGTTTCCTGCTCGAAACGAAAC
>JANLPM010000267.1:0-5586 GCA_031367265.1 Actinomycetes bacterium | reverse complement strand
TGGTTTTTTGTCAGAGAATGCCCAGTTTGCACAAGCAGTTCTCGACGCCGGTTTAATTTGGATTGGTCCGCCCCCATCAGCAATTCGAGCCCTTGGCGATAAAGTTTCAGCTCGCAAAATTGCCTCAAAAGCTGGAGCCCCACTCGTTGCTGGAACTAAAGATCCAGTCGCCGGTCATGAAGAAGTAACTGCATTTGCCCAAGAATATGGATTGCCAGTTGCCATTAAAGCCGCGCACGGTGGTGGCGGGCGTGGGTTAAAAGTTGCGCGAACAATGGCCGAGATTCCTGAGTTGTTCGCTTCGGCAGTACGTGAAGCAATAAGCGGATTTGGCCGAGGGGAATGCTTTGTGGAGCGTTACCTCGATAAACCTCGCCATGTGGAAACCCAGGTCTTAGTTGATAAGTATGGGCACGCCGTAGTTGTTAGCACGCGGGATTGTTCATTGCAACGCCGCCACCAAAAACTTGTTGAAGAAGCACCTGCACCATTTTTGACCGATGCCCAAAATGAAGAGCTTTATCGCTCCAGCAAAGCGATAATGAAAGAGGCTGGATATATTGGAGCTGGAACGTGTGAATTTCTTATTGGTCTCGATGGAACGATTTCTTTTCTAGAAGTTAATACGCGTTTGCAGGTTGAACATCCAGTAAGTGAAGAAGTTACTGGTCTTGATTTAGTTCGAGAACAGTTTCGTATTGCAATAGGTGAGCCCCTTGGATTTGATGATCCAATTATTCGTGGTCACTCAATTGAGTTTCGCATCAATGGCGAAGACCCGGGGCGCTCCTTTTTACCCGCTCCGGGCCGTATTACACAGTGGGTTCTTCCTAGTGGGCCGGGTGTTCGCGTAGACGCTGGCTTTAAAATCGGTGACACAATTGGCGGAAATTTTGATTCACTTCTTGCAAAACTCATTGTGACTGGAGCAACACGGAAAGAAGCCATTGCTCGGGCGCGACGCGCTCTTGCTGAATTCACAGTGGATGGACTAGCTACAGCCTTGCCATTTCACCGTGCAATCGTTGAAGATAGCGCCTTCACTAAGGATTTCACAATATATACCAGCTATATTGAAAATGAGTTTAAAAATGAGATTCAAGCTTTCCAATTCTCACAAGCACCGATTCAAACACATATGGCACCAGAGCATCTAATTACTGAAGTAAATGGAAAACGCTTCGAAATTCTAGTTCATGCACCTAAAGCCATAGTTAAACGCCATCGAGTGAAGGCTGGAATGTCTGGAGGCTCTAGTGGAGCAGGACTTGCAAGCCCTATGCAAGGAACCGTGGTTAAGATCGCGGTTTCAGAAGGCGACGTTGTCGAGATTGGGGATTTAATTATTGTATTAGAGGCGATGAAGATGGAGCAACCTCTCATGGCACATAAAGCTGGTGTGATTACAAACCTGACTGCTGCAGTGGGTACCACAGTTTCAAGTGGAACAGTTCTCTGTGACATTATTAACGCATGACAAATAGTGGACTGATCTACGGCGATCCATTAGCCGCCACGAATCGAATGGGTACGCTTCTCAAAGCTGTGATTCCGGAGTTACTCTAAGAACATGGATTTAAAGAGTGAAGTGCAGGCGTGGATTGTCGATGACCCAGATCCAATCACAGCTGCGCAGTTACAACAATGGCTAGATACCGATAATGAATTGGAACTTCAAAGCTCATTCTCTGGTTTCTTAGCCTTTGGTACTGCGGGGTTGCGAGGACCGGTTCGCCCTGGACCATCAGGAATGAATCGTGCAGTTGTTGGACGAACTGCTACGGCAATCGCGGTATACATGAAAGAGCGAAATCTTACTTCAGTGGTCATTGGGCGCGATGCACGTTATGGTTCCGAGGATTTCACTTTCGAAACCGCCTCCATTATGAGTGGCGCAGGCATGGATGTATATGTGCTCCCTCGCCCACTTCCGACTCCAGTGTTAGCGTTTGCAACTAATGAATTGGACTGCGATGTTGGAATAATGGTGACCGCAAGTCATAATCCACCGCAAGATAACGGATACAAAGTTTATTTAGGTGGCACAGTCGATGGAATTTATTATCGGGGATCGCAAATTATCCCACCTACTGATGAAATAATCGCTACACATATTACTGAAATCACCTCGCTTTCAAGCCAGCCCCGCGGTAAGAGTTGGACCATCGTCGATGAGGCAATTGTAGAAAAATATATTGATATAACTGCGTCCCTCGCGCATAAACCGGGTGACTTACGAATTGTTTACACCGCGATGCATGGTGTAGGAACTGAAACAATAGTTAAAACCTTTCTGAAAGCGGGTTTTCCTGCCCCAATTTTGGTTGAGGCACAAGCACAACCTGATCCAGATTTTCCTACAGTTGCTTTTCCAAACCCGGAAGAGCCGGGAGCAATTGATTTAGCACTCGAAACTGCCCGGGCTCATGATGCCCATCTAGTAATTGCAAACGACCCAGATGCCGATAGATGTGCAGCTGCAATTAATGATCCAGTTTTAGGTTGGCGAATGTTGCGCGGAGATGAGTTAGGTGCAATTTTTGGCGAGATTATTGCGCGCAGTACCAAGAAGGGGGTCTTGGCAAACTCTATTGTCTCATCAACTATTTTGAGCAAGATTGCCAGACATTACAATTTGGAATTTAAGCAGACGCTTACAGGTTTCAAATGGCTAGCAAAGATCGAGGGACTTACTTTTGGTTATGAAGAGGCACTTGGGTACGCCGTGGATGCTATTACCGTTAATGACAAAGATGGAGTATCGGCGGCTATAAAATTGGCACAGATAGC
The DNA here is from genome assembly GCA_031367265.1 of Actinomycetes bacterium. Lineage (GTDB taxonomy): Bacteria > Actinomycetota > Actinomycetes > Nanopelagicales > Nanopelagicaceae > Planktophila. Next base: position 2,796 of record JANLPM010000267.1, on the reverse strand, counting down.
CACAGATTTGGCGGCCGAGAATAAAACGCTCTCCGACTTATTAGATGAGATCTGGACCAGGCATGGTTTCCACGCAACTGAACAGATTTCGATTCGATTAAAAGACTTATCCTTAGTGGGGGTAATCATGGGTCGTCTTCGCAGTAATCCGCCCTCGGAAATTGCCGGTCATATCGTTACCTCAATTGATGACTTATTACACCCTACAGATGATTTACCACCAACAGATGGTTTGCGTTTGTGGTTAGACGGAACAATCCGAATCATTATTCGTCCGAGTGGAACTGAAGCAAAAATGAAGTGCTACATAGAAGTTATTGCAACTAATTCCGAAATCGCGCAAAACACCCTTGACCACTTACGCGCACCGCTAAAGAGTATGCTTTCATGAGTTTTTACGGTTTGGTAGATGGCTCGGATGTATCCCTTAAGAAGTATTTAGGCGGACTCTCAGGAGTTGATCAAGTCGGCGCCGATGCGCGTGCTGCAATGTTAGCCACCCGCAGTATTAAGACGAACGCTAAAGCCTGGGCAATTGATATGGCAATCTCAATGGTGGATTTAACCACCCTTGAAGGTGCAGATACACCCAGAAAAGTTGAAGCGTTATGCGCTAAAGCCGTACGCCCCGACCCCATGAACTCAAAGGTTCCTAGCGTTGGCGCCGTCTGTGTCTATAACGACATGGTGAGCATTGCTCGTACACACTTAAACTCAATCGGTGGCGCACATGTAGGTGTGGCTGCAGTATCAACCGCTTTTCCTTCAGGTCGGGCTTCAATGAAAGTCAAGCTGCAGGACACGCTCGATGCACTTGATGCCGGTGCTTCAGAGATCGACATGGTAATCGACCGCGGTGCGTTTTTGAGCGGAGATTTTATTGACGTTTTTAATGAAATCGTGCAAATCCGAGAACTTTGTGGCACGCGCGCGCATTTAAAAGTGATTTTCGAAACTGGCGAGCTTGTTACTTATGACAACGTTCGGAAAGCTTCGTTTCTAGCGATGGCTGCGGGTGCTGATTTTATTAAAACTTCAACGGGTAAAATCGCACCAGCTGCAACACCACCGGTTGTATTAGTAATGCTTGAAGCAGTCCGTGACTTTTATTTGATGACTGGCACCCGTGTCGGCGTCAAACCCGCGGGAGGTATTAGAAATACAAAAGATGCACTCAAACAGTTAGTGCTAGTCAAAGAGGTTGCAGGAGCTGAATGGCTAACACCTACACTGTTTCGAATAGGAGCTAGCGCTTTACTCAATGATCTCTTGATGCAACGTATGAAAATGCACCGTGGTTACTACTTGAACCCTCAGTATGTGACAATCGACTAATGGAGACGAATGTGAGCTTTGATTACGCACCGGCACCTGAATCCAAGGCGCTCGTAACAATTAAATCAAAATATGGCCATTTTATTAACGGGGCCTTTATTCCAGGAAGTAAACACTTCCCCACAATAAATCCCGCGACCGAAGAGGTTTTAAGTCGCATCGCTTTAGCTGGAAAATCAGACGTTGATGCCGCAGTAAAAGCCGCGCGCAAGGCGTACACACAGACGTGGTCAAAGATGAGTGGAAAAGAACGTGGAAAGTACTTATTTCGCATTGCGCGCCTTATGCAAGAGCGTTCACGCGAATTCGCAGTTCTCGAGACTTTGGATAATGGAAAACCAATCCGCGAATCGCGCGATGTCGACGTACCACTTGCCGCTGCGCATTTCTTTTATCATGCGGGTTGGGCCGACAAGCTTGAATTTGCAGGTTTAGGTACAACTCCACAACCACACGGAGTCGCCGGTCAAATCATTCCTTGGAACTTTCCTCTTCTTATGTTGGCATGGAAAGTTGCACCTGCCCTTGCTACAGGTAACACCGTCGTACTCAAACCCGCCGAAAGTACCTCGTTAACGGCTTTACTTTTTGCCGAAATATGTCAACAGGCCGAGCTGCCTGCAGGTGTTGTCAATATTGTTACTGGCGATGGATCAACGGGAGCTTTAATAGTTAATCATCCAGGGATCGACAAAATTGCATTCACTGGGTCGACTGAAGTTGGAAAAATTATTGCGCGTGCCGTTGCGCCAACCCATAAGAGTGTGACGCTAGAGCTCGGAGGTAAAGCGGCCAATATCATCTTTGAAGATGCTGCAATCGATGAAGCAATTGAGGGTATAGTCAATGGCGTCTTCTTTAATCAGGGGCATGTTTGTTGCGCGGGTTCTCGTTTACTTCTTCAAGAGAGCATCGTTGACGAAGTTCTTGCCAAGTTAAAGATTCGGATGGCGAAAATTCGTGTGGGTGACCCAATGGACAAGAACACTGACTTAGGTGCGATTAACAGCAAAGAACAACTACTAAAGATTCAAAATTTATCGGCCGTAGGTGAATCAGAAGGTGGCGCACGTTGGAGCGCTCCCTGCGATTTTCCCGACAAAGGTTTCTGGTTTGCTCCAACAATTTTTACCGGCGTAACTCAAGCCCACCGTATCGCCCGTGAAGAAATCTTCGGGCCTGTCCTCTCAGTCTTGACTTTTAGAACTCCGCAAGAGGCCATGGATAAAGCCAATAACACTCCTTTTGGCCTATCGGCTGGAATTTGGAGCGAAAAAGGTTCGCGCATTTTGTGGGCGAGTCAACAACTTCGCGCCGGAGTTGTCTGGGCAAATACGTTTAATAAGTTTGATCCGACTTCACCATTTGGCGGATACAAGGAGTCAGGTTGGGGTCGTGAGGGCGGACGACATGGTTTAAGCGCCTATTTGAAAGGGGTTGGGGTTGAGTAAGGGAATCGAT
>JANLPM010000217.1:0-4036 GCA_031367265.1 Actinomycetes bacterium | reverse complement strand
AGGGCGCTTCTTGCCGCACTCAATCGGGGATCAGTTGGATCGACTAAAGCAAAGAGAGTCAATAAATGCTCTCTCGCCGTAGATCGCTCATCTCCTGATGTAGCTCTCACTACTGATATTAATCGATTAAAGGCCGTATCTACTCCGCCGCTTATGATCTCCATATCTGCAGCTTGGACTTGTAGCGCGATATCGTTGGGATTATCGGTAGCTTTTTTAATAATCGTGGCTAGATCTAAACCATCCGTGCGAATTAATAACTGAACCTGTGCTAGACCAAGTTTGGCTAAGTTGTCGGCAGGTTTGCGTGATAGAAGTTTCTTATACGCCGCCTCAGCAGCGATAAAATCGCCGGCTTCAAGGGCAATCATCGCTTCTTCTTCCTCAGGTTCGCTAACTTCAATCGGGGGGCTACCGATGCCCTGCTCGGCCGCAAGAGTGAGGACTTTATCGAGAACTAAACGAATCTGCGCTTCAGGGTAGCTCGCCTCAAAGAGTGGAACTAACTGCTCGGCAATAAGTGCGATGGCATATGGAACGCCTTTGGTTTGAAAAGCCTGGGCAACTTGCGGTTCGACATCGATATCCAGACGTCCAAGGATCCAACTCCCCGCATACGCACTTTCAAGAGCGCCAAGAGTTTTTACCATCTCCATTGATTCGGGTGAGCGGGTTGACCACGCAATAACTATGACTGGCGTTGTACTAGATAGCGGTAAGAACTCTGATGTGAGATTCACCGCCGTTACTTCACGTCCGGGTAGCGCCGCTGCCGGGGCTACTTTAGGTTTTCCTAGCGAACTCAAATCTACTGCCCGAGCGAAATTAGGAGGGTTGCTCACTGTTAAATCCTACTCTGTAACTACATCAACCCCAGAATCTCGGCGATAGGGCAATATCTCATTGACATAATTATCGGTTGCGAACTCCAGGCCAACATCAATACCCTTCTTCTCGCTCAGATACCAGCGATTTTCCAGAATTTCGTGGAACATTTGCGCATGCTCAACCCGACCACGCAACTCTTCCGGGACGCGATTAATAATCGGCTCGAATACTTTTGTAAACCAAGACTTGGCCATTTCACTTACTGAGGCGCCGGTTTGTTCTTCACGTGCACGGTAACGATCAAATGATGCGAGTAATCGCTTTGCTTGTAACTCCTCTGTGTCCAATCCCATGAGTTCACGTAAGCGAGCAGTGTGATATCCGGCGGCAACTAATTTAGGCTGGAAAGAGAGCATCTGGGTATCGCCATCGATAGTGATGGATACTTCCTCAACTGCAAAACCTAAATCATGTAATACTCGCATCGCGCCTTCGACGGCGTGACGGTCTTTTGGGTCAAGTAGCTGGCGCTCTTTTAACGCCGCCCAAATTCGGCGATAGCGACGGATCACAGCTTCGGCCGCACGCAAGGGATCCATACCTGGAGTCAGCACACCTGAGAGCGATAGATCTTCAAGCTCTGCAGCAACGTTAAAGAGTGCAATATCTAAATCATGTTCGCGTTGACCATTACTTAAAGTTTTTTGAAACTCACCAGTTTCCGCATCGACGAGATAGGCGGCAAAACCTTCTGCATCGCGTCTAAAAAGAGTATTAGACAGCGAGCAATCACCCCACCAAAATCCCAGAAGATGCAAGCGAACAATGAGTAATGCCAGCGCACTTGCCATAGTCGTAATGTCATGAGCGGTTACAGAACCAGATAATAAGACGCGATAAGGCAGAGAATAAGGTAAAAATCGGGTGACGATGGCGCATGGTAACTCCTCACCATTATCATCGGTTCGACCTTCAACGACCGCAATTTGCTCTACACATGGAGCATGCAGGTGGCTCAGCTCACGTAAAATTTTGTACTCTCTATTGGCAAACTCGCTCACTGTTTCTTTAACGGCATAGACCTGAGAATCCGGATCTTTAGTAGCGCGCACTAACCGAACTACGTGGCGCGAAATTCCACGCTTTTCAGCCAGCTCAGGGTCCTCCGGCCACTCTTCTAAACTCTGATGCCATGGCAGGCCAGTCACTGCGGCAATCTCCTCGCCCAACCCCGTTATTCGCAACGCCATGGTGCCTATTCTTACCTATTAATGTGTCGGTCAGATTAACAACACCGACATCGCAAGTGCACTTTACAATATATACATGGTGATTTCAGCAAAAATAAAGCAGGCCGCACAACGCTCTCCAAAGACCCCGACTTCGCCCCCTAATTTTGGCGCTTTAGGCGAACCCATTAATCGATCCCACCCTTTTTATTTTGGTTTCACTGCGACATTGGGCGTACTAACTGCACTAGTTTTAATGCGGGCGTTGGCAAGTGTAAGTCAGATTTTTGTTTTGATTCTAATAGCTCTTTTTTTAGCAACTGGTCTCAATCCCGCCGTAGAAGCCCTTCGCCGTCGGAATCTTTCTCGCACTTGGTCAGTGGCAATAATTTTCACGTTAGTAATTCTATTCGTAATATTTTTTGCACTAGTTGTAATCCCGCCAGTTGTTTCGCAGGGCACACAACTAATCAATAAGGCTCCTCAATTGCTCAATGATCTGACAAATAATTCTGCTATCCATAAACTCAATAGCCATTATGGAATCGTCGACACTCTACAAGCACGAATAAAATCCATGACCTCCAACGGTACATTATTAATCAATACATTTGGTGGCGTTATTGGCGTCGGAAAATCGGTTCTATCTGGATTTTTTTCATTTCTTACTGTTTTAGTGCTTACTCTTTATTTCATTAGCTCATTGCCTCAAATGGTCAACTTAGGTCTTTCTCTTGTACCAGCTAGTCGACGCGAGCGTGTAGGACGTTTAACCGAGGCAATCATTGGGCGATTTGGTTCATTTGTCGGAAGTCAGATAATTATTGCAATGATGGCTTCAATGTTCGTGCTTATTCTCTCAATTATTCTTGGGTTACCTTCACCCATTGCGGTCGCAATGATTGTATTGGTCTGTGGATTGATTCCATTGATTGGGCATCTCATAGGTGTCACTATTGTGACGATAATTGCGCTAACGCAATCAGTTCTTCTAGCTTTACTTGCCTTTAGCGCTTATGTTATTTACATTCAAATCGAAAATTATTTTGTAACTCCTAGAATTATGAAAAAGACAATGTCGGTTCCGGGAGCAGTAACAATTATCTCCGCACTCATTGGTTCATCCCTATTAGGCTTAATCGGTGGATTACTGGCAGTTCCTGTGGCTGCTGCGATTATTTTAATCTTAGATGAAGTTATTATTCCAAGGGCCGAAACCTCCTAGAATTCAAGCGGTAATGGGCCTAAATCTCCAGTCACAATGGAATTGATTTCAGAAAGTACCCGATTTACAAATGGTTCACCAAGCCATAAATGCTTGGCGCCTTTTACGGTAACTATTTTTATAGTTGGAACTATTGAAAAATGCACCTTAGCCTCATCTGGTTTCAAATAATCATCGAACTCCGGGACGAACGCGGTAATCGGGCGTGAATCACTATTCCAGTACCGCAAATCTTCATCATTAGTGGTTCGAAGTGGTGGGCTTAGTAGAATTAATCCTTTGTGTCGCGAATCTTTTGCATGGCGCAAGGCTAAATCAGTTCCAAAAGACCAGCCAACAACCCAGAGATTTTCTAGCTTGAGGCTCTCAAAGCAGTACGTAAATAAGGCTTGTATATCAAAGGCCTCTGCATCTCCATTATCAAAAGTGCCCGTACTACTTCCTGCAGCACTTGTCGTGCCACGTGAATTAAAACGCACAACAGTGATACCAGCCATCGCAGGTAATCGATATGCCGCCTTTTTAAATAGATGACTATCCATCATTCCACCGGCCGTTGGCAAAGGATGCAATGTAAGAATTGCTCCCCGGCTTTGAGCCAGCGGCGCAGAAACTTCACCAATGAGATCCACACCATCACTCGTAATTACATGAAAAGGTGTACGCAGCGCCGGAAATATAGAGCTTGGTCTGATTAGCTCTGGCACGCTTCAAATTGTATCGACACTCGACTACGCTTCCAACTATGGTAGTT
>JANLPM010000200.1:0-3346 GCA_031367265.1 Actinomycetes bacterium | reverse complement strand
TGAGGTGGGAACCATAAGGAGCGATAGCGCGCTACTCGCCCCCGCACCAGATAATCGTAAGAAATGGATTCATTACGGCAGTTCGATAAGTCACTGTATTGAGGCGGAACGACCAATGAATGTGTGGAATATTCACGCGGCGAGGTTGTTGGGATTAAATGTACGAAACCTAGGCTTGGCTGGGGAGTGTCATGTTGATGGTTTCGTCGCACGGACTATCGCTGGACATGATGCCGATTTCATCTCTCTCAAGATGGGCATAAATGTCGTTAATGCCGATTCAATGCGTGAGAGAAGTTTCGTGCCTGCTGTCCATAATTTTCTTGACATCATTCGGGTGAAGAAGCCGACAACACCGATTATGGTCATCTCGCCAATTTGCTGTCCATTTCATGAAGTAAACCCTGGACCGACTTTAATTGGCGCTTCAGGGCTCTACTCAGAGCCGCGATCGCACGATCTAAGTCATGGCGCTCTCAATCTTCCACGCATTCGCTCCTTGTTAGAGAGCATCGTACAGAAGAGAGATGACGCTAACCTGTATTACCTCAACGGTTTAGATTTATTTGGCGCAGCCGACACTCATCTGATGCCAGATCAACTACACCCCAATCCGGCGGGATATCGTTTGATGGGAGAACGTTTTGCGAGCTCACAAAGAGAACTTATTGTAAAATTATTGAATTAATTTTTAGAGTTCGGAAACTCTCTCAGATATTCGATATTTGTTTATGTAATCGCGATCTAGCTCCCAGCCCAATCCTGGAGTGTCGTTTAATTGCATGAAACCATCTTTAAGCGCTGGGCGGTTAGCAATCATGTTGTGCCAAATGGGATCGCGCTTCGGGTGGAAAAATTCGAGATAAGTTCCATGTGGAATAGAGGCAAGCAAGTGTGAGGCAACTTGAGGTTCCTCATGGTGTGCCATCTTCACATCAAAGACCGTTGCAATTCCGGCTGCTCGGCGCCATTCAGTTGGACCCCCAGACCAAGAAGAGTCGAAGTTACAGTAATCAATCGATCCCGTCTCCATCAGATCGCGACAACCTGCCGCTGAAAATTCAGTTTGCCCCGCTGTTACGGCAACATTTCCGACATAACGTACATCTCTCATCGCCTTCTTGTCATTTTGCCAGATGCAAGGTTCTTCAAACCATAAGAGATTATCGTTTGCCACTAGATGGGAAAACTTAATTGCCTGAGGAACCGTGTAACCCTGATTAGCATCAACAGCAATGCGGAAATTATCGCCACCCACTTTGCGTGCTCTTTGAAACCGTTTGGCGTCGTCTTCCGGCTCAAGGCCACCAATTTTAAATTTCATTCCAGCAAATTGCTCCTTGAGTAAGTATTCAACTTCCTCTTCGATAGTTAAATCACTTCCATAATAACCACCAATAGTTATTACTGGAACTTTAGAACGATAACCGCCCCAAAGTTTCCATAGTGGCGCGTTATATGCCTTCCCCAATAAATCCCATAACGTGACATCAATAGATGCAGTTGCTACGAGGCCGAGTCTGCGGTCGCGCAAAATATCCCATGTAGCTGGGCGACATAACTCCCACAAGCGTTCAATGCCAGAAGCATCTTCACCCAGAATTTTTGGTGCCAGTTCATCATGAATGATCGCATCGATATCTAGCAATCCGGCATCTTCATCACCCGCATAGGCCTCACCAACCAACCCAGATTTGGTATAGATGCGAGTAATTGTTGTGGAGCGATGTGTCATCTTGTAATGGCTGCCTCGATAAACGGTTTCCAATGGAACCCGAACGGACTCTGTTTCAATTCGCGTAATTGTTAAGTCCACAGTGTTGCCTCCCGGGCTACTATTTCTGGAAACGATTCCTATATGTTAGTGGGTCGGAAGAGGGTGTCAATATCGAAATGAGCGACGAATTCTGGAAATAATTTCCAATTTCACCCTAATTACAGAAGTTCAGGACTACCCTCGCCCAATATGGGTAAGAATCGAGTAACCATCCACGATGTCGCTGCCAAGGCGGGAGTGGCAATTTCTAGCGTTTCTCGGGTTTTAACCGGACACCTGGATGTCTCAGAGAAGATGCGCTGGCGCGTTGAGGCGGCGGTTGCCGAACTGGGATATGAACCAGATTATCTGGCGCAGTCACTTCGCCAGGGAGACACCAAAACCATAGGATTCATGATTCGCGATATCACGAATCCACTTTTTTCTATAATGGCTCAAAGCGCAGAGCATGAATTACGCAAAGCTGGGTTTTCCATGATTCTTATTAACTCGCATGGTGATCTCGAAGCCGAGAAGGAAAATTTTGCACTCTTCAAGCGCCGGCGCATCGATGGTGTAATCGCGTCACTCGTTTCAGAAGATGCTCCTTACGCAAAGAGTACCATAAACGGATTAGGGGCTCCTGTTGTGTTACTTGATCGAAAGATTACAGGATTAAACGCAAGTGCAGTGATCTGCGACCATCGCTCCGGTGTCAAAGAAGCTACCAAGGATTTGATCAAGAACGGACATAAAAAAATTGCATTTCTGTCAGGTCGCAAAGATGTTTACATTACTCGAAATCGAATCAAGGGGTATGAAGATGCCTTTGCAGAAGCGAAGATAAAGATAGACGAAGATTTCATCCACCTGGGAAAATTTGGTGAAAATTTTGCATACACAGAGACACAGAAAATGTTCTCTGGCATGAAACGTCCAACTGCGTTAATTTGCGGAGGTATTGGAGCATCAACGGGGGGCCTACGGGCGCTAAACGAATTAAAAATGAAGCCAGGTAAAGATATTGCATTTGTTGCGGTAGATGAGTGGCCAATGTTCGATGTGCTCTCATCGGTCATCTCTTCTGTCTATCGTGATTCAGAAGAGATGGGGCGAGCCTCTGCGACATTAATATTACAATTGATAGCGGGGAAGTCTCCTTCTCAAGAAATTATTCCAACTACCTACCGACCTCGAGCAAGTAGTAGAGCAATTTAGATGGCTGACCCGATTTTAGCTGAGAATATTCTAATTGCTTTAACTTCTAAAATAAATCAAACAGATTCAAACCGTCTAGAAATTCTCTGTACTGATTTTATCGCTAATGCAATTCTTGGGGAACGAAAATACAACTCTCCAGAAAACTCCATATTAGATGGGATATCAGAACGTGCGGTACGGCTTGGACTCTACGCGAGCGCACTGGATATGGATGATATTGATTGGCGAGTCGTTACTCATCCTGGATCGGTAGTTTGGCCGGTAGCCGTAGCAATTGGAACCCATTTACATACCCCACTGGAGCAGGTACTTACAAAAGCCGCGTATGGCTATCGAAGAGATGCGCGATTGTTGCGCCTGTTCGATAGC
>JANLPM010000168.1:0-15303 GCA_031367265.1 Actinomycetes bacterium | reverse complement strand
CCCGGTCGAACGACATCCAAACCGGGAATTGCTCGGAGGGCGGCCAAATGTTCAATGGGTTGGTGGGTCGGACCATCTTCCCCAACGCCTATTGAATCATGCGTCCAAACAAAAATGGATGGAATCTTCATGAGTGCAGCCAGTCGCACTGCAGGTCGCATGTAATCACTAAAGACGGCAAAGGTACCGCCAAAGGCCTTAGTTAAGCCGTGAAGTGCTATGCCATTGAGAATGGAACCCATTGCATGTTCACGAATTCCGAAGTGAATAATACGACCGTACGGGTCGGCGTCTTTAATGGCACTCGACTTGGGAAGAAACGAGCCGCCACCTTCGATACTCGTATTATTTGATCCAGCTAAATCGGCAGAGCCCCCCCAGAACTCTGGAAGTGATTTAGCCAGCGCATTTATTACTTCGCCCGAAGCTTGACGTGTGGCTATATCTTTTCCACTAGTAAACTCTGGAATATTTAAATCCCAACCTTCTGGAAGTTCGTGCGCTCGTAGGCGTTTGAGAAGGGAACAAGCTTGCGGATTATCTGACTCCCATGTATTAAATTTCACATCCCACTGCGCCCGATATCGGGATGCGCGAGTTTTTACGGCACGAACATGCTTGAGCACCTCATCAGGTAGAGCAAAGTATTCATTTGGGTCTAATCCAAGAATTACTTTCGTCGCGCCAATTTCAACTTCGCCAAGGGCAGATCCATGTGATTTCCCAGTTCCTTGAAGTGTTGGTGCGGGCCAGGCGATAATGCTCTTCATGCGAATGAGAGTTGGTCTGCTTTTCTCCAACTTTGCCGCAGACATTGCTAAATCTAGAGCGGCAATATCGACACTGCCCTCTTTCCCAATCGGCACTTCAATGACCTGCCATCCGTAGGCCCGATAGCGCATAGAAACATCTTCGGTGAATGCATTATGAGTATCACCTTCGATAGAGATTCGATTGTCGTCATAGATAACATTTAAATTTCCGAGTTCTTGAGTTCCCGCAAGAGATGAGGCTTCCGCGCTCACACCTTCTTGCAAATCACCGTCGGAGCAAATTACCCAAATATTATGATCAAAGACTGAATTCTCTGGTTCTGCTTGGCGCTCCAATAATCCGCGCTCATATCGCGCGGCCATGGCCATTCCAACTGCCGCAGAAATACCTTGACCCAACGGACCAGTTGTCATTTCTACCCCAGCGGTATGTCCAAACTCAGGATGGCCCGGTGTTAACGAACCCCACGTTCTGAAGCTCTTTAGATCCTCCATTTCTAATCCATAGCCGCTATAGAAAAGTTGTGTATAAAGAGTCAGTGAGGAGTGACCGCACGAAAGAATAAAGCGGTCGCGACCCAGCCACTTGGGATCACTTGGGTCGTGAACTAAGTGACGTTGAAAAAGCAGATAAGCCGCAGGCGCCAAAGCCATAGCGGTACCAGGATGTCCATTTCCCACTTTTTGAACGGCGTCGGCGGCGATGGCACGCGCGTATGCAATTGCGCGATCATCAAGTGAGGTCCATCCGGTAATTTCACTCATGTGAGACTTTCCATTTCTTCTCGTTGTACGGAGAGCCAAATTCTCCAACCGATAATCCACACTAAAACACTTCCGACAAGATGCATTGCAACAAGCAGCTCAGGGACTCCTTGAACATATTGAATAAATCCAATGGCACCTTGAGCCAGCGTAACTATCATGAAGAGCGCGAGCAGCCGCTTTGACTTTGGGCCGGTCGCTTTAGCTAAGAAAAATGCCAGGGTGAGAACTATCAAAGCAGTCACTGCAGTTGCATGCATGAGCACTGCAACATGAATACTTAGATGAAAACGGGGAGCGTAGATATCGCCCGCATGTGGCCCTGCTCCAGTCACAATAGTTCCCAGTACAAGTACCGTGGCCGTCAGTGCAATATGTGCGCGTGAGAAAATATCACTCTGTGTAGGTGCGCTCTTTTTGATGCTTATGCTTTTTCTTCTCGTATAAAGCGACGTAGCTGCTGCAATTAATATGCTTGACAGGAGAAAATGACTAGCTACCGAAAGTGGATTCAAATGGGTGAGCACGGTAATTCCACCTAAGACTCCTTGGGCAAAAACTCCCAAAAACTGCCCGATCGCAAGGAGGCGTAAATCTCGACGACCCGCAAGTAATACGGCCACAAGTGTGGTTAAGACGGCAACCACCAGAACGAGCGTTAAAATCCGGTTTCCAAATTCAATCCATGCATGGAGTTGGCCCTGAATTTGACCTGAAACTGGAAGATAAGATCCAGGCGTGCACTCTGGCCACGTCGGGCAGCCCAGGCCAGAGCCAGTCAAGCGAACTGCCCCTCCAGTGACTACTAAGAGAGACTGCAAAACTAAGAGAATAAGGGTTGCGGGCGAGAGCGTCCTTGCCCCTAAAGCTCGCAATCTGACCATGGCTCTAACCCTATTGCCCAGCGTGGGCTGGGCAATCAACTGGCACTTAATGTCGAATTAAGACACAATAGTGTTGTGAAAATGAACGGGGCTCGCAGCACCATCAATAGGGAGGATCCGCGTACCCGCGAGTTGGTAGCCCGGTCGATTCTTGAGAACGGTCCCTCCACTGCCGCGATATTGGCAACACGATTGGGCCTGAGTGCAGCTGGAATCCGCCGGCATTTAGAGTTATTACTAGCCGATGAAGTTTTAGAGGTCCGTCAACCCCGGTCGACCGTAGTTCGAGGTCGAGGTCGCCCATCAAAAGTATTTCTTATGTCAGATGCCGGTCGCGAAAAATTTGAACACTCGTATGACGATTTAGCCGTTGCGGCGTTGAAATTTATGTCTGCACAATCAGGAGATCACCTTGTTAGTGCATTTGCTAGAGACCGTGCCGAAGATATTGAACGCAAGGCAGCGCAAACCATTGCAGAGAAACCTGAAAAAAATGCCGCACTCGCTCAGTTTCTTACCGAACAGGGATATGCAGCGAGCATTCAAACTCGTCATTTGGGGGAGGAGCTTTGTCAGCATCACTGTCCCATTGCTCATGTTGCGGCGCAGTTTCCTCAACTCTGTGAAGCCGAGACGCAAGCATTTTCTAGATTACTTGGAACCCACGTTCAACGTTTAGCAACAATTGCACATGGCGATGGCGTCTGCACAACTTTTATCCCAACACCTCAGAGCAAGTCCAATAAACGAAAGGTACGTATATGACTATCGCGCATCCAGAGCTAGACGGTTTAGGAAATTACGAGTTCGGTTGGTCAGATAAAAGCGAAGTTGGTACTAATGCACGTCGTGGCATAAACGAAGATGTTGTGCGTGATATCTCTGAAAAAAAGTCCGAACCGCAATGGATGTTGGATCTACGATTGAAAGGACTCTCGCTCTTTGAGAAGAAACCAATGCCAAATTGGGGATCGGACTTATCGGGCATTTTCTTTGACACTATTAAATACTTTGTACGTTCCACTGAAAAGAAAGCTGCAACGTGGGATGATCTGCCTGAAGAAATTAAAAATACTTATGACCGACTTGGTATTCCTGAAGCTGAAAAACAACGCCTAGTTTCAGGAGTTGCTGCACAGTACGAGTCTGAAGTTGTTTACCATTCAATTCGAGAGGATTTAGCGGCGCAAGGAGTCATATTTCTAGATACCGACACCGCGTTAAAAGAACATCCGGATTTATTTCGTGAGTACTTTGCAACGGTAATTCCAGTTGGCGACAACAAGTTCGCCGCACTCAATACTTCCGTCTGGTCGGGTGGCTCTTTCATTTACGTTCCCAAAGGAGTTCATGTTGATATTCCTTTGCAGGCTTATTTCCGAATTAATACTGAAAATATGGGTCAGTTCGAACGAACTTTAATTATCGCCGATGAAGATTCTTACATTCACTATGTTGAGGGTTGTACGGCGCCGATTTATAAGTCAGATTCGTTGCACTCGGCTGTTGTTGAAATTATTGTCAAGAAGGGTGCGCGAGTTCGTTACACCACAATTCAGAACTGGTCTAATAATGTATATAACTTAGTAACTAAACGTGCCACCTGTGCTGAAGGTGCCACGATGGAGTGGGTAGATGGAAATATAGGATCAAAAGTGACGATGAAATACCCTGCGATTTTTCTCATGGGTCCTCACGCAAAGGGCGAAACACTCTCCCTTGCATTTGCGGGTGAGGGTCAACATCAAGACTCCGGGGCAAAGATGGTTCACGCTGCTCCTTACACATCCTCCTCGGTTATCTCTAAATCTGTGGCTCGTAATGGTGGGCGTACTTCCTATCGAGGACTTGTTCAAGTTCAAGAAGGAGCCCATCACTCGAAGAGCACGGTTAAGTGTGATGCACTTTTGGTTGACACAATTTCGCGTTCAGATACTTACCCGTACGTTGATATTCGCGAAGATGATGTTTCCATGGGTCATGAAGCGACGGTCTCGAAGATTAGTGATGATCAACTCTTTTATCTCATGTCGCGCGGCTTAACCGAGGATGAGGCGATGGCGATGATTGTTCGTGGATTTATCGAACCAATCGCACGTGAACTCCCAATGGAGTATGCCCTCGAACTTAATCGACTTATTGAGCTTCAAATGGAAGGTGCAGTTGGTTAATGTCCCTACTCACAACAAACTATTTAACTCCTACCGGTCGTGAAGAAGCATGGCGCTTTACTCCACTCAAACGTTTGCGGGGTTTGCATGACGGTACGGCCGTGGTTGGCGATCGCGCTTCCCTCATCTCAAAAGAGGCATTGCCGGCAGGCGTAACCTTTGTCCGCGAAGCCCTGCATGCGATTGCCGAAAGTGACGATGTGATAATTGAGCGAATCCGAGGTTTGACTCGCGATGTGGCTCACCTATCAGTAGCTGCACAAACAGAAATAGCTACGCCAATACTTTTGAGTCGAAGCGATGGTGCACTAGATAGTGCCGAATTTTCACGGGTACGAATCTCTTTAGGAGTTAATGCCGTCGCAACCGTTGTGATCGAAAACGCAGGGGACACGATTTTAGCTGAGGATCTGGAAATTTCACTGGCTCCAGGCTCTTCACTTAAATTTGTAACCATCCAAGAGTTCAAATCAAAGAGCATCTATACGGCAAGACATCATGCAATTCTAGATAAAGATGCCACCTTTAAATCTATCACGGTGACAGTGGGGGGCGATGTTGTACGCATTCTTCCTACCGTGGAATTCATCGCACCTGGTGGTTCAGCAGAGCTGTTAGGTATCTACTTTGCCACCGCAGGACAGTTTTTCGAGCACCGAATGCACGTTGATCATGCGGTACCACATGCTAAATCTCGGGTTAATTTTAAAGGTGCTTTAGCTGGAAAAGATGCACATACTGTTTGGATTGGCGATGTACTGATTCGAGCAGTAGCAGAAGGCACTGACACTTATGAACTTAACCGTAATCTGCTCCTTAGTGATGGTGCGCGAGCCGACTCAGTCCCAAATTTGGAGATTGAGACTGGTGAAATTATTGGCGCCGGACATGCAAGTACGACTGGGCGCTTCGATGATGAACAACTCTTCTACCTAATGTCCCGCGGAATTTCTTTAGGGGATGCCCGCCGCTTGGTTGTACGCGGCTTTTTCAATGAGATTTTGAACGAAATCGGTATTGAAGAGATCCACAATCGATTAATGGACCGCATCGATGGCGAACTCGAAAAGGCAGGGGCTTGAGTGTCGGATTTGAATATGGATCAACTCCAATCGGGAGTACCTGTAAAACTTGAAAAGGGCGGCAAATCAATTTGCGTCACCCGTATCGGAAACGAAGTCTTTGCAATTGATGACACGTGTACTCATGCAGAGGCATCACTGTCCGAAGGCGAAGTCAGTGGTTTTAAAATTGAATGCTGGCTGCACGGTGCCGAATTTGATTTAAGAACTGGTGAAGCAATCACGCTTCCCGCAAATATTTCATTGGCAACTTATCCAGTAAAAATTGAAGCAAACTCAATCACGGTAGAGATTTAAGGGAGAAGAGAAGGAATATGACAACACTAGAGATTCGCAATCTGCACGTATCGGTTAAAACCGAAGGTGGTTCAGTAGATATCTTGAAAGGCGTAGATCTGACCATTAATTCGGGGGAGACGCACGCAATTATGGGACCTAATGGATCAGGTAAATCAACACTGGCATACTCAATTGCTGGACATCCGAAGTACAGCGTTGTTGGTGGCACGGTCACGCTAGATGGTGCGAATGTTCTGGAAATGACCGTTGATCAACGTGCTCGGGCTGGACTTTTCTTAGCAATGCAATATCCAGTTGAAGTTCCGGGAGTCTCAGTCTCAAATTTTTTGCGAACTGCCGCTACCGCACTTCGTGGAGAAGCACCGAAACTGCGAACATGGGTATCAGAAGTTAAAGCCGCGATGGAAGCTTTGAATATGGATCCTGCCTTTGCATCGAGAAACGTGAATGAGGGTTTTTCTGGTGGAGAAAAGAAACGACATGAGATTATGCAACTTGAACTTTTGAAGCCAAAGATGGCGATACTGGATGAGACTGATTCTGGTTTAGATGTTGATGCCTTACGCATTGTTTCAGAGGGCGTCAATCGCGCTAAAGAGAACAACAACCTAGGCGTCCTCTTAATCACCCACTACACGCGCATTCTTAGATACATAAAGCCTGATTTTGTTCATGTTTTTGCGAATGGTCACATTGTTGAAGAGGGTGGCCCTGATTTAGCCGAGCGGTTAGAAGCTCATGGTTATGCAGATTATGTGAGCAAGTAAGTAACGATGTCTTTTTCAGTCGCAGATGTACGTTCAGATTTTCCGATACTTGGACGTACTGTTCGCGATGGAAAAAAATTAATCTACTTAGATAGTGGTGCAACCAGCCAGAAACCACTTTCAGTTATTGATGCGGAAAGTGATTTTTATAAGCTACACAACGCCGCTGTGCATCGCGGTGTTTACCAGTTGGCCGAAGAGGCCACGGACCTATACGAAGGTGCACGAACAACAACGGCTACATTTTTAGGCGCCCCTCTTGGCGCCGACGAAATTATATTTACCAAAAGTGCCACGGAATCTCTTAACTTATTGGCTTATTCAATGGGAAATGCGCCGGCAGGAAACCGCTTTGCTCTAAAGCCCAGCGATCGAATTGTCGTGACCCAGATGGAACACCATGCCAACCTAATTCCCTGGCAACAACTTTCGGCGCGTACCGGAGCAGAATTAGCATGGTTTAGCCTTACTCCAGCGGGCCGACTTGACCTATCTGAAATTGACAAGGTGATTACTGCTAATACAAAAGTCGTCGCCTTAACTCACCAATCAAATGTTCTAGGGACGATAAATCCATTAGAAGCCATCGTT
This sequence comes from Actinomycetes bacterium, assembly GCA_031367265.1. Classification (GTDB taxonomy): domain Bacteria; phylum Actinomycetota; class Actinomycetes; order Nanopelagicales; family Nanopelagicaceae; genus Planktophila. Next base: position 7,970 of record JANLPM010000168.1, on the reverse strand, counting down.
TCTCGCGCACATCAAGTGGGCGCTGTAGTTATTCTCGATGCCTGCCAATCGGTACCCCACATGGAAATTGACATTAAATTACTGGGTGTAGATTTTTTAACTTTCTCGGGCCATAAAGCCCTGGGACCCACCGGGGTTGGTGTTTTGTGGGGACACAAACATTTACTCGATGAACTTCCACCCTTTCTCTTTGGTGGCTCAATGATTGAAACAGTAACGATGACGGGTGCAACATGGGCGCCAGTTCCGCAGAAATTTGAAGCGGGCGTTCCAAATATGGCGCAAGCAGTAGGTCTTGCTGCGGCGCTTAATTATCTGTCGAGCCTTGGTTTAAAAAATGTGCAGGCGCATGAAAGCGCGTTAATCGCTCACTTGTTGCCACAACTGCAAACTATCCCTGATATTCGTATTATTGGACCAACTGATAATAACTCTAGGGGGGCAACCGTCTCATTTACCCTTAAGGACATTCATCCCCATGATGTTGGTCAATATTTAGATAGCCAGGGCATTGCCGTTCGTACCGGACATCACTGTGCTTGGCCTTTAGCTCAGAGCATTGGCGTTCCTGCGACCACACGGGCTTCTCTCTATATTTATAACGATGAAAGTGATTGCGATGCACTTGTAGATGCACTACTTGCGGCTCAAAAATATTTTGGGAGATTCTAAATGGAGTTAGATTCCCTCTATCAGGAAGTCATCCTTGATCATTACAAGCACCCGCAAAATAAAGGGTTGAGCACCACTTTTTCTGCCCAAGTAAGCCACGTAAATCCAAGTTGTGGCGATGAAATTGTTCTCAATATCCTCCTCGAGAATAGAGTAATAGCTTCACTGTCATGGGATGGTCAAGGTTGCTCAATATCGCAAGCGAGTGTCTCTATAATGACCGAGCTCTTAAAGGGTAAAACTCTGGAAGAAGCTGAAGTTATTGTTAAGAGTTTCTCCGAACTCATGGCCAGTAAAGGTGCTTCAATGGGCGATCCGCTTGTTCTAGAAGATGCAGTTGCCTTGGCTGGGGTATCAAAGTTTCCGGGCCGCGTTAAATGTTCATTGTTGGGCTGGATGGCATTTAAGGATGCTTCGATTCAAGCGCAAGCACGATAGAGATAACGACATAACTAAAGGAGAGAGATGACAACGAGCGTAGATGATGTGACCGAGGCGATGAAGGATGTAGTCGACCCCGAACTCGGGATTAATGTAGTGGATTTAGGTTTGATTTACGATGTCATGGTGGATGAAGCTAATATTGCAATTCTCAATATGACACTCACGTCTGCAGCTTGCCCGTTGCAAGATGTCATTGAAGATCAAACACGTCAAGCGCTCTCCGGTATGACGAGTGATGTAAAAATTAACTGGGTATGGATGCCGCCCTGGGGTCCCGACAAAATCTCCGATGATGGAAGAGATCAACTACGCGCGCTTGGATTTACCGTTTGACTAGCACGTCAATAAGGTGGATGCATGTCAAATAATGCAATTTGGATGACGCATAGATCAATGACCGCAGATCCGTCGGTTAAAGCGCAAAAACTTAAGCCCGGAACGGTCAAGCGAATCTTTAATTTTGCACGGCCTTACCGCACGAGTATTTTAATATTTCTCGGAACCGTAATTCTCGATGCTGCTTTGGTTGTGACAACACCACTACTTTTATTACGACTTATTGATGATGGTGTTATTCCTAAAAATGGTGAGCTGATAACTAAACTGGCGATTCTCGTTGGACTTTTAGCCATTGCCGATGCTGGCATAAGCATGTTAGGTCGATATTTTTCATCCAGAATCGGTGAAGGCCTCATTTATGATTTAAGGTCCTTGGTCTATGCCCATGTGCAAAAACAATCGATAGCCTTCTTTACTCGCACGCAGACTGGCGCTTTAATCTCGCGAATCAACTCCGATGTGATGGGGGCGCAGCAGGCTTTTACTGCCACACTTTCAGGTGTTGTTAGCAACGTAGTAAGCCTGACTCTGGTCGGGGTAACCATGATGATTCTCTCCTGGCAAATCACTATTTTTTCACTTCTCTTGTTGCCGGTATTCCTCATTCCAACTAAGTGGGTAGGTCGTAAATTGCAGGCGCTTACCCGCGAATCTTTCAATGTCAATGCCGAAATGTCGAGCACGATGACGGAACGCTTCAACGTATCAGGAGCGATGCTCGTTGCCCTTTATGGACAACCCGATCGGGAAAGTGAATTCTTTCGCTCGCGCGCCCGTAGAGTTGCAGATATTGGAATTAGAACGGCAATGTTAAACCGCATTTTCTTTATCGCCCTAACAAGTGTCGCGGCAATTGCTACCGCCTTTGCTTATGGCATTGGCGGACATTTAGCGATTAATGGCAAAGTCACTGTCGGGACTTTGCTGGCTATTACTGCTTTGTTGGCCCGCCTGTATGGACCGTTGACCGCACTCTCGAATGTTCGTATAGACGTGATGACATCTCTAGTTTCATTTGAAAGAGTCTTTGAAGTTCTGGATTTAGAGCCAATGGTTAAAAACGCAAAGGATGCCTTGGTGTATGAGGGAAAAAATCCGCGAATTGAATTCAGCAATGTAAGTTTTTCTTATCCGCGGGCTGCAGAGATCTCATTAGCATCTTTAGAGTCAGCGGCTAAGCCCGAAACGATTGATAGTGGTGAAGTATTAAAGAGCCTTTCTTTTGTGGCAGAACCTGGAACTTTAACCGCACTTGTTGGACCTTCAGGTGCCGGCAAGACGACGATAAGTGCGTTGATTCCCCGCTTATACGATGTAACTGCAGGCGCGATAACTATTGATGGCCACGACATACGGGCGATAACACTGGAGTCCCTTCGAAATTCAATTGGTGTTGTTATGCAGGACGCTCATTTATTCCACGAGACTATCGCTCAAAATCTACGTTATGCAAAAGCAGATGCTACGGACGAAGAGATGCGGAGCGCTTGCGAGTCGGCGCAGATTTGGAAGCTTATTGAATCATTGCCAAATGCTTTGGAGACAATGGTTGGAGAGCGTGGCCACCGCTTATCGGGTGGAGAGAAGCAACGATTAGCGATAGCCAGGCTACTTCTAAAATCACCATCGGTTGTGATTCTTGATGAAGCTACCGCTCATCTTGACTCTGAGAATGAAGCACTCGTCCATGCTGCACTTGAAAGCGCTCTGAAAGAACGCACTAGCATTGTGATTGCACATCGATTGAGCACGGTTCGCGATGCCGATCAGATTTTAGTACTTGAAAATGGTGCAATCGTCGAGCGTGGAAAACATGACGAGCTTGTTGCTTTAGGCGGACTATATGCCGATCTATATAATCGTCAGGATTTAACGGGCTCGTCGGATTAATATTCGGCCATAAATAACGAGTCCAGCAAAGAAGATCCACTGAAGTGCATAAGCCATGTGGGGACCATCGCTTAACTCTGGTAGCTGCGCAGTTACTGCTGGAGTAAGAGAGTTTTCTGAACCACTTAGTAAGTCGAGATAGTAATTCTCGGTGTGTAATCGTGATTGCGCATCAAGTTTTGCAATTAAACCCGAACCACTGGCTGGAAGAGCGAAAAAAGATCCACGCGGAAGCGAAGAATCTAAACGCAATCTACCAATTATTTGAACCTTACCAATCGGTGGCTTACCTACTGTCGGCGCCGTAATCGCGGTGACTCCAGCTTTGACCCAGCCTCGATCCACCCAAAATTTCTTGCCATTTTCTTCGGTAAAGAGCGTGAGAATTTCAAATCCATAAACGCCCTCTGAGTATCTATTGCGCAATAGAATCTGGGTTTTACTATCAAATTCACCAGTTGCAGACACGCTCTGCCATTCAAATCTTTTAGGTTGCTGGTTTACTTCTGACAATGGAGTAACGGGCAGAGCGATGTGATTTTCGATAACTGCATTGCGTGCATGTCGATTGACTCCTCGGTGATACTGCCATTGCCCGGCCCACACACAAACAATGACTAGGACGAGGGCTATAAGGGATTTGAATATCGACCACGATTCGCGATGCATGAACCAAACTTTAGTTTATGTCAGTGAAAGCGGATTCTCATCGGCAACATTGGCGCCGGGTGAGAAAGTTTCGCGTCCAGCATTTGCTACCACCACGGCTATGTAAGGCAAAATAAGTGCGCCAGCCAACGCGAACCATCTAAAAGGGCTCGGCAAGATAATCGTCAAAATGAAACAGGCCGTACGCACCATCATTGAAATGAAATATCGTTTCTGCCGAGAGGCTTGGTCGGCGCTAAAGGCCTTTGGTGCGCTCGTGATATCAAAGATTTCCTCGTTATTTGCCATGTTCACAAGCATATTCCCAACTCTTAGGTGTTGCACCTTTTGACTACCTCATAGTAGCCACTAGATTTATACTCATGGCTTCGCTTGCGCTCGTTATTGGCGGTAATCGCGGAATCGGTTTGGCCATTGCACACGCACTTCAAGCTTCTGAGCATGAAGTTGTGGTGACGTATCGCACGGGTCCTGCGCCAGTGAGCTTCAAATCTGCAGTAATGGATGTAACTTCAACTGAAAGTGTCGAAAAAGCTTTTACAGGCATTGAAACGCAGTGGGGAATTCCCGAAATTATTGTGATAAATGCCGGCATCACAAAAGATGGTCTCGTGCTGCGAATGAGTGATGCTGATTTTGCAGAGGTTTTAGACGCTAATCTCACCGGGGCATTTCGAGTGGCTAGACGAGCTACTAGAGGGCTATTGAAATTAAAGCGTGGGCGGATTATTTTCATCGGTTCGGTTGTGGGTGCAACCGGCTCGGCGGGCCAGGTAAATTATTCTGCCAGCAAATCTGGTTTAGTCGGAATGGCCCGCTCCTTCGCGCGCGAAATCGGTAGCCGTGGAATAACTTCTAATGTTATTGCTCCTGGTTTTGTGGAAACAGATATGACGTCAACCTTAGATGAAAAAAGACGCGCGCAAATTGCGGCATCAGTACCTCTCGGTCGTTTTTGCACTGCGTCAGAAGTTGCCGAAGTAGTTGCATTCATCGCATCACCACAAGCAAGCTATATAACTGGGGCGATAATTCCAGTTGATGGCGGATTAGGCATGGGACATTAAATGGGAATTCTTGACGGTAAAAAAATTCTAGTGACAGGCGTCCTTACCGATGCATCGATAGCGTTTCATATCGCTCGCCTTTCCCAAGAGCAGGGCGCCGAAGTGCTTTTGTCCTCATTTGGTCGAGTCTTTTCCTTAACTACTCGAATCGCCGGTCGACTACCGAAGCCCGCTCCTATTATTGAGTTAGACGTGACCAACAATGATGATTTGCAGGCTCTTGAAGCTCGCGTGCGCGCACATTTTCCGCAAGGCCTTGATGGCCTGGTCCATTCAATTGGTTATGCGCCAGAAGCGGCCCTAGGCGGCAATTTTTTAAATACTTCTTGGGAGGATGTCTCAACCGCACTGCATGTTTCCGCATATTCACTTAAGGCACTCACGATGGCTGCGCGCCCGCTATTTAATGGTGGCGGTTCGGTTGTTGGCTTAGATTTTGATTCCACTGTGGCTTGGCCAAAATATGACTGGATGGGAGTGGCCAAGGCCGCCCTTGAATCAACTTCGCGCTACCTGGCCCGGGATTTAGGGGCTGAAAATATCCGCGTAAATCTGATTGCCGCAGGCCCGATACGGACGATGGCCGCTAAGTCGATTCCTGGATTTGAAGAGTTTGAAAAAGTATGGAATGCCAGATCACCTCTCTATTGGGATGTAAACGATCCGATACCTGCGGCTCAAGCAACGGTCGCACTTCTTTCAGATTGGTTCCCAAAGACCACGGCCGAGATAATCCACGTGGATGGTGGAGTCCACGCAATGGGTGCTTGATCCGCCTCGATTTCTAGAATTAGCGCCCCTTAAGGTATCCTCAGCGACAGACCAGTGGCCTAAGCGCTCACTGCAAGAGGAGTTACCGCTCCCACCTACATCGGACAGTAGTTCGATCTGGTTCGTCGGATTTAAGGATTTAATTCCTTGTCTGCCTGCGGTTTTCTTTTGCAAACGCGTTAACACCACCAGCGTTTACTTAACCAAAGGAGCACACAGTCACCACTGAACCGCGCATTAATGATCGAATTCGCACACCACAAATCCGCTTGATCGGACATACCGGACAACAGGTTGGGGTTGTTGATATCGATACCGCGTTAAGAATGGCCGATGAAGTTGGTCTCGACTTAGTCGAAATCGCAGCAGAGGCTAATCCACCCGTTTGTAAAATTATGGACTTTGGAAAATATAAGTACGAAGTTGCCCAAAAAGCTCGGGAGGCGCGCCAGAACCAGACCCACATTGTGGTCAAAGAAGTGCGTTTGACACCAAAGATTGAGACCCATGATTATGAAACCAAACGCAATCAAGTGGAGAAATTTCTTAAAGGTGGCGACAAAGTGAAGGTGACGATGAAGTTTCGCGGTCGTGAGCAAACGCGTCCAGAGCTTGGATACAAAATGCTGCAACGTCTGGCAACAGACATTGCAGAGTTTGGATTCATCGAATTCGCGCCAAAGCAAGAGGGGCGAAATATGACAATGGTAATTGGACCGACTAAGAAGAAAACAGAGGCAGTTGCAGAGGCAAAGGCGGCACGTAAAGCCAAAGCAGACGCGGCAGCAGAGACAATGGATGGAGCATAAAAATGCCAAAGATGAAAACGCACAGCGGAGCTAAAAAGACTTTCCGCGTTACAGGTACCGGAAAGATCATGCACGAGCGCGCTGGTAAGCGACACTTGCTCGAGCGTAAGTCTTCCCGCGTTACCCGCCGCCTCTCAACCGAGCAGTCAGCAAAACCAACCGTCACAATGACTGCCAAGCGCATGCTTGGTCTGAAATAAGGAGAGTTGAATTAAATGGCAAGAGTAAAACGTGGAGTTCACGCCGCCAAGAAGCGTCGTACAACCCTCGAGCGCGCTAGCGGATATCGCGGACAACGCTCGCGTCTTTTCACTAAGGCAAAGGAACAAGTTACGCATTCAATGGTCTATGCATTTAATGATCGTAAAGATAAGAAAGGTGATTTCCGTCGACTGTGGATTCAACGCATTAATGCCGGTTGCCGTTCACATGGTTTGACATACAACCGCTTTATTCAAGGTCTCAAAGCTGCAGGTGTTGAAGTAGATCGCCGCGTTCTTTCTGAGCTTGCGACAAATGATCCAGCGGTTTTCAAGGCACTTGTCGATGTCGCTCGTAAGAGCCTCATCTCTGCTTAAGAACTCCCAATGATTGAGAGCCTTAACTCGCCACATGTTGCGCGAGTTAAGGCTCTTATTGGTTCTAAAGGAGTTAAGGAGCGGCGCGCGGCAGGTGAATTCGTGGCAGAGGGAGTGCAATGTTTCCGTGAAGCGATTGCCTCACCAAATGGACCGCGAATTCAAACGCTGTATTTAACGGAATCGGCGCGCATCAAAGTTGATGAAATGACTGATCTCTCACTCATTAATACTTTCGATGTCAGCGATGGGGTAATGGCGGCAATGTCGCAAACAATTACCCCACAGGGAATTCTTGCTATCTGTTCGATTCCGCGATCATCACTAGATTCCATTGCACTAAATGGCACGCGCAAATTCATTTATCTCTCAGAGGTTCAAGATCCAGGAAATGCCGGAACAATTTTAAGATCCGCCGATGCTTTTGGAATGGATGCCGTAATTACTTCGCCTGGCAGCGTCGATATGTACTCACCGAAAGTAGTTCGAAGTACTGCCGGATCCCTTTGGCATATCCCCGTCTTTGAATCAATAGAACTCGAAACCCTACTAGCTTCGTTTCCTCTTTCGGCATTCACCTTAAACGCCGGTGGCGCAAAGCCCTTAGCCGATTTTCATAGCACGGGGGATTGCATTGCAATTTTTGGAAATGAAGCACGTGGTTTAGCAACGCGTGAATTAAGCGATGCGATTGAATCGCTCCGTATCCCCATGCCAGGTGTGGCAGAAAG
>JANLPM010000155.1:0-8431 GCA_031367265.1 Actinomycetes bacterium | reverse complement strand
TATAGAAACGATCAACTTGTAGCTTTTAATGATATTGACCCTCAAGCACCTACCCACGTACTACTAGTGCCAACTGTGCATGCTCAAAACGCAGCCGCCCTGGCCGCTATCTCCCCGTCATGTATCGCCGAACTTTTCATTTCTGCCGATCGAATTGCCGCCGAAAACGCTCTCAATAGCTATCGAACCGTCTTTAATACGGGAGCTGGGGCTGGACAGAGCGTTTTTCACGCGCACTTGCATCTCATAGGTGGCCGTGAATTGTCCTGGCCGCCCGGTTAAAGGTAGATTTATTCTTACATGGAGCGAATATTAATCACGGTACCAGTCGCCATTCCAATGGTTGCCCTTATTGGACCCCACGATGACAACTTACGCACCGTTGAGGCGGCTTTTCCTTCGGTCAACATTACAGTTCGAGGAAATGAAATTACTTTGCGGGGTCCACATTTTGACTGTGTTCTCTTAGAAAATCTCTTTACTGAGTTAATGGTTGTAATCCGCGCCGGAAATGATTTGAGCAGTGATGTGGTTGAACGTGCGATTGCAATGCTCGAGCGTGAACCAGTAGATCATCCAGCTGAAGTCCTTTCACTCAATATTTTGAGCAATCGTGGTCGCACGATTCGACCAAAGACTGCTAATCAAAAACGATATGTAGATGCTATAGGCGATCACACCATCACCTTTGGAATCGGACCAGCAGGAACAGGCAAGACATATTTAGCTATGGCCATGGCGATTGCGGCTTTGCAAAATAAGAGCGTCAATCGAATTATTTTGACGCGTCCTGCTGTAGAAGCGGGCGAGCATCTTGGCTTCTTACCGGGTACCCTCAGTGAAAAGATCGACCCATATCTTCGTCCATTATTTGATGCGCTACACGACATGATTGATATTGAAACCGTGCCTCGCTTAATGCAATCAGGTGTCATTGAAGTAGCGCCACTTGCATATATGCGTGGGCGTTCATTGAATGATGCCTTCATTATTTTGGATGAGGCTCAAAACACCACTCCCGAACAGATGAAAATGTTTTTAACGCGCCTCGGTTTTGGTTCCAAGATGGTAATTACCGGGGATGTAACTCAGATCGATCTTCCGCATAGTCAACATTCAGGGCTGCGCGTGGTTCGCGATATTTTGGATGAGATTGACGATATTGCATTTCTAGAGCTGACTGCCGACGATGTTATTCGGCACCGCCTAATTGGTGACATTGTCAAGGCATATGATGCTTTCGATGAGGCGCGCCACATGCTGCATCCGATTCGGAAATAGATGGCAATCGAAGTTACAAATTCTTCTGGTCAGTTGGTTCCAAATTCTGAGGTAATTTCTTTACTTACTTCAGCAATGCGAGAGCTCAAGCTCAATTCGGCGTGCGATTTGAACGTGGGTTTCATTAACGACGACTTTATGACTGAGCTCCATGTTAAATGGATGGATGAGCCAGGAACTACTGATGTTCTCGCATTTCCTATGGATATGCCCGAAAACGAAAGCGATATTGTTGTGCTTGGCGACATTATGATTAGTCCACTGTGTGCGGCTACACAAGCAAAAGTTGCTGGCCACTCAGTTGAGCATGAGATCTATATTTTAGCTACACATGGCTTGTTGCACATTATTGGTTATGACCATGCCGAGGTTGAAGAAGAGCGGATTATGTTTACTCTTCAAGAGAAATTAGTGGAAAATTGGGAGCGAGCTCAATGAGTCCAATTGCTATAACTAGCATAATCGCACTATTAGCTTTTGCTGGCTTTTTAGCGGCAAGTGAGTCGGCTTTAACATCGATTTCCCGAATTGTGGTTGAAGAATTAGAAGGCAAACGCGGAGGAGCCTTACTTCGAAAATACAGTTCACAGCCAGCTCGATATTTAAATGTCATTTTGCTCGTCCGTAAATTTTGCGAACTTACAGCTACGGTATTACTCGCATCAATACTTCTTCGAAACTACTCTTCAGCTCAAGCAATGGCACTCACTGTCGCCATCATGGTTGTTTTATCGTACGTGGTGGTTGGCGTTGGTCCGCGCACTTTAGGAAAACAGCAGCCGCATAAGTATGCGCGTTATGGAATTATCGTGGCCCACGGACTAGCAATAATATTGGGCCCTGTTACAAAGCTTCTCATTACTCTCGGCAATGCAATAACTCCTGGTAAAGGTTTTCGATCTGGCCCATTTACATCAGAAGCTGAGCTTCGAGATTTAGTTGACCAAGCTCATGAGCGTGGACTCGTTGAGTCCAATGAACACGAGATGATTCACTCTGTTTTTGAACTTGGCGATACTCTTGTGCGCGAATTAATGGTGCCTCGCACAGATATGGTTTGGATTGAGAAGGACAAGACTCTGAGGCAAGGCCTTTCCCTCGCATTACGCTCGGGATTTTCGCGAATTCCGGTAGTCGGTACCGGACTCGATAATATTATTGGAATTGTGTATGTTAAAGATTTGGCGAAACGCGCGTTAGATCATCACGAAGCTGAGCAAAGTGAAAATATCGAAGCGCATATGCGGCCAGCAAATTTTGTTCCTGAAATAAAGATGGCAGATGAGCTTTTAAAAGAGATGCAAAGAGATCAGATTCACTTGGCAGTAGTAGTTGATGAGTATGGCGGGACTGCTGGAATTATCACTATAGAAGATATTATCGAAGAAATCGTAGGTGAAATTGAAGATGAGTTTGATGATGGCGAAGTCAATTTCACTTGGCTAACCACCGAAAAGGCCCGTGCAAATGCCACATTTCATATTGAGGATTTAGCGGGTGAGTTAAAAATCGAAATTAATGAATCTGATTTCGAAGATGTTGACACTATAGGGGGGCTCATGGCCCAGAAACTTGGTCGAGTTCCAATAGCTGGTAGCACGATTTCACTTAATGGCTGGTCTATTACTTCTGAACGTCCACTTGGCCGCCGACGTCGAATTAGTAGCGTTTTGATTGAACGGTTAGAGCGCGAGATTGAGGACCACGAGTAACCGATAGAATTACACAATGCGAATTGTTCGATTCTCACCAGGCCCAGATTCAGAGTTGGGTAGTGATCCACTTTTTGGTCTACTTGAAGATGATGACACAATTACGGTCATTACTGGGGATCCAATTTATGCAGGAATTCAAAGAACTGCGGCGAAGTTGGATTTAAATAAGGCTCGTTTACTAGCTCCAGTCATTCCACGCTCAAAGGTGGTGTGCATTGGCAAAAACTACGCCGATCACGCCGCCGAAATGGGGGGAGAAGTACCGAATGAACCCATCATTTTTTTGAAGCCAAACACTTCAGTTATTGGGCCACGGGATACCATCGTTTGGCCAGATATGTCTGAGCGCGTTGATCATGAAGCCGAACTCGCAATAATTATTGGCCGCCTCTGCAAAGATGTGCCGATTGAGCGCGTTAATGATGTAATTTTTGGTTACACGATTGCAAACGATGTAACGGCTCGCGATCTACAGAAAAAAGATGGCCAGTGGACGAGAGCCAAAAGCTTCGATACTTTTTGCCCAATCGGTCCATGGATCGATACTGATTTCATCCCAGGCACACAGAAGATTACGGCGACCGTGAATGGTGAAATCAAGCAGTCGGCGCATTTAAATGAGATGATTTTTAAAGTTCCAGAGATAATAAATTTCGTCACTAGGGTGATGACACTGCTACCGGGTGACATAATTTTAACTGGTACCCCCGCTGGAATCGGCCCCATGGTTGCTGGTGCAACCTCAACTATGGCGATAGAAGGTCTCGGTGAATTAACTAACAGAGTGAGTAGAAATTGAGCACAACAGTAGGCAAACAAGTAAAGGTCCGGTTTGCACCATCTCCAACTGGAGATCTTCATGTTGGCAATATCCGCACTGCCCTTTTTGATTGGGCCTATGCCAGACATACAGGTGGAGTTTTTCTATTTCGAATTGAAGATACTGACACTACCCGTGTAACCGATGACTATATCAACGCAGCTATCGATACCTTAAAGTGGCTTGGGCTGAACTGGGATGAGGGTCCTGAAGTTGGTGGTGAAAACGGCCCCTACTTGCAATCGCAGCGATTAGATATTTATTCCGCATGGGCGGCAAAATTTCTCGCACAAAAAGATGCCTATCACTGCTACTGCACGCCGCAAGAGTTAGAAGCAGTTCGAGAGGCACAACGTGCGGCAAATCAAGCACCGGGATATAACGGGCACTGTCGCGATTTAACCCTTGATCAAATCGCAGAGTATAAATCAGAGGGTCGTAGTGCAGTTGTGCGCATGCGAATGCCCGAAGGCAACACGGTTTTTAACGATTTGATTCGCGGTGAAATGGTTTTTGATCATAAATTTGTTCCAGATTTTGTTTTAGTTCGCGCCGATGGATCGCCCTTATATACCTTGGCCGTTGCTGTCGATGATATTTTAATGGAAGTTACCCATATCTTGAGAGGCGAAGATTTATTATCATCGACGCCTCGCCAAATACGTGTTTACCAAGCGATGGGAGTAGCCCTTGATGACTATCCAGTCTTTGCTCACCTTCCATTTGTTATGGGGACAGATAATGCAAAATTATCAAAACGCAACGGTGAGGCATCGATTGCTTGGTACAGAGACAAGGGCTTCTTGCCTGAAGCAATTTGTAATTATTTAGCGCTTCTTGGCTGGTCGCCTGGGGATGATCGTGAAAATATAACGATGAAAGAGTTATGTGAACTTTTCACCGTCGAAAAAGTTAATAGTTCACCTGCACGCTTTGATATGAAAAAATTAGAGGCTATCAACGGTGACAAGATTCGGGCGCTCACAATCGATGAGTTTTTGACATGGGCACTTCCATTTCTCATCAAGGCACAAACGATTTCTGGAACTCCTGATGAAATCGCACTCGTGAAAGCTGCACTTCCAATTATTCAAGAGCGTATCGTGATGTTGAGTGAAATCCCAGCGATGCTTAACTTTCTATTCATGAGGGATTTCGTTGTGGGTCCGGAAAGTGTTGGCAAAATTATCGATACGGCGGCAAAGGATGTACTCAAACGTTCGTTGAAGGAGTTGGAGCCAATTAGCGATTGGTCCCACATAAATATTGAAGCGGTCTTGCGAAGCGCGCTCATAGATGAGATGGGATTGAAACCTCGTATTGCATTTGGCGTTGTCCGAATTGCAACCACTGGCAGCACTATCTCCCCGCCGCTTTTTGAATCAATTGAGTTACTAGGTAAAGCCACCGCTCTAGCCCGAATAACATCGGCGTTAACTCTCTAATCGATACGGTATTCTTACCGCTTGAAGTATTGGGGTATGGGGTAATTGGCAGCCCTGCTGATTCTGGTTCAGTAAGTCTAGGTTCGAGTCCTGGTACCCCAGCGCAGTAAAGCAGTACAACTGAATATGTTTTGTCCTAGTTAGAAAAAGATTTAAAAAAAGGCACGGCCCCGTCGTCTAGCGGCCTAGGACTCTGGCTTCTCAAGTCAGCTACGAGGGTTCGAATCCCTTCGGGGCTACGTATGATTTCTTTGTTGAAGGTTCTTCCCGCCTTCATTGCAACTGCCTTTTTATTGGCAGTAGTACCTGGACAGACCGTTGCCATGATTTTGCGGCAGGCGATTGTCGGTGGCACAAGAACTGCATATATGACGCTTATTGGCACAAGTAGTGCGTTAATTTTTTGGGGTAGCGCATCGGCTATTGGTCTTTCTCAAATATTTGCTCGATCGCATACTGCATACACCGCACTGAAGTACGTAGGTGTTGCATTTCTAACTTTCTTAGCATTGCAGACGCTCTGGTCTTTGCGAAATGAATTTGGAAAATTTGATTATGGCGGCGTAGGTACTGTTGGGTATCTTCCAGCTATTCGTTTGGGACTTCTTACGAATTTAACTAATGTGAAGGCGGCGGTATTCGCCATTGCATTTATTCCCGCATTTATTCCAAGAGACTTTAATTTAGGTTGGGGAATTTTCCTTTTCTCAATTGTTCAAGCGATTACATCGTCTTCTTGGTACGCATTTCTCATTCATGTCATTGGCAGGGCTACCACTACATTAGCCAGACCTAAAGTTAGACGGGCGTTAACTGCCTTTTCGGCCTTTGGAATTCTCTTTCTGGCAGCGGCCCTGTTGCTCACGTCACCGAGGTAGAAGCACCGTGATGGCATAGAATAGGCACATGCGAGTAATTAGCTCAGAACAACTGAAATCAATTCTCGCTAATCTCCCGAGTAATCCGCGTATTATTTCATCTGGTAATTTTTCAGCACCACGGATGCTTTTAAAAATTGCCGATCAAGTAATCCCTGAATTTAAATTGCACATGCTTAACGCACATGGAGCCATTCCCGATCGCGAAGGCATTACATATGAAACCGCCTTCGTGGGTCCTGCAATGCGAGACCACCCACGCTTGGTTTACATTCCTTCACGACTTTCACTTCTACCCGTTCTCATTCGAAACTTTTATCGTCCAGATGTAGTTTTTTTGCATACCTCGCTTCAACGCTTTGACACAGTAAGCCTTGGTACAGAAGTCAATATTCTTCCGCGTTCCATTGAAACGGCACGGGCGCACGGTGGTCTAGTTATTGCGCAGTCAAATAAGCAAATGCCCTATACCTACGGCGATGCGCAGATTTACGACAGCGAAATCGACTACTTAGTCGAAGTCGATGAGCCACTTCAAGAGAAAACTATAACTCCAGTTACGGATATGCAAGCTCAAATTGGGAGCCGAATAGCTAGTTTGATTGAAGATAACTCCACTTTGCAGTTAGGAATAGGAGGAGTACCTGATGCGGTTTTGATGGCACTCAAGGCGCGCAAAGGTCTTCGAATATGGACAGAGATGTTCTCAGATGGGGTACTTGAATTAAGTCGTGCCGGCACCCTTGATGATGAAATTCTAATCACGGCTTCATTTGTATTCGGGAGTAACGAGTTGTATCAATGGTTGGATTTAAATAAAAAAGTCCGCATGCTTCGGACAGAGCGAACAAATGACCCATCTCAAATCGCGCGCCAAGCAAAGATGACATCGATAAATAGCGCGTTAGAGGTCGACTTATTTGATCAAGCAAATGCCAGTCATGTACGCGGAAAGATTTATAGTGGTTTTGGTGGCTCTACAGATTTCATTGTTGGTGCACTCCATAGTCGTGGTGGTCAATCTTTCGTTGCACTGCCATCGTGGCACCCCAAAGCCGATCTTTCAACAATAGTGCCGAGATTACAAAGCAACATTACCCACTTTCAGCATTCTTACGTTGTCACCGAACAAGGTGTAGCTGCCTGTTTTGGCCACTCTCAAACTGACCAAGTGGTAAATATAATTCATAACGCAGCTCATCCAAGTGTTCGCGAAGAGTTAGTTGCTAAGGCCTCTGAATTCGGTCTGCTTTAACCTGCAAGCTCTAACGGCCAGGAATCCGAAGTTGATTGGCCAAGGGGGAGATTCTTTTCGTTCTTTGTGGTTATTGAAATGGAAGTGAGAGCCACTTTTCCATCGATAGTTTTACTCTTACTTAAAATAATCCTCACATCGGCATAATGAAATTTGCCGCTTTCACAACTTGGTGCACAATCGTTAATCCCATAGACACCGGTACCAATTGCTCTATCTGCACTCCAGGTCGACCACTCGATCTGCCCGATGCCAACTCCCGTATCGGAACAAAACTTAAGCAAGGCCGTTGGCTTGTAATCCAAATGGCCGCAGTTCGTAACGTAGACTTGAGTGGACACGGCATTGTGAAAAAATGTATAGCCACCGTAACTTAACCCAATTATCGATGCCACTAAGACAATCCAACCTTTGGTAAATCGAATTTCTCTCCATTTTGGCATCGTGAGATTATTAAAGCACTTTTTAGTAGGCTTGTTCAATGTCTAGGGTTGTTCGAACCAATGTAGATTCTGACTTCACGCTTGAGATTGAGACTCCAATTGGTTTTCAAAGTTTTCCCGCGTCAGTTCCAGGTTCAATACATACGGATTTAATTGCCGCCGGCTTCATTGGTGATATACGCACAACTGGGAGTGAAGTTGAGCAGGAATGGATTCGAAATGCAGAGAGTACTTTCAAAGCAAGTTTTTCAATTACCAACTCTACGCAACACCATGAATTAAATTTTCTGGGGTTGGATACTCTGGCAACTATCTCCATCAATGGCCAGAGACGCCTGGCGACTGAAAATATGCATCGTTCTTATCGTGTTGAAATTGGAGCAGTACTTTCCGAAAAGGTGGAGCTCCAGATAGATTTTAAAGCTCCACTCCCAGAGGCGCTTAAATGTGAAATTGAATTAGGGAAATATCCAAATCCTTATGGTATGCCATATAACCTTATGAGAAAGATGGCCTGCAGTTTTGGATGGGACTGGGGGCCGATAACACTTACTAGTGGCATTTGGCGACCAATAGTTCTCACTTCTTGGGATG
>JANLPM010000106.1:0-11904 GCA_031367265.1 Actinomycetes bacterium | reverse complement strand
GTTGAAAACCCCCGTGTCCCGGTAACTAAAGTCAGATATGGCTTGACCTGGGCGATTTGTTTGAGGGCACTTTCCCGCCAGATAGTGCAATTAGTCATTAACTTCTTTTTGACTGAGTTCCATGGAGGAATAGTCGCTGGCCAACACGATGACATTGTTAGCGATAAGAAACGCCAATTCTTTGCGATTGCCAACTTTTCGACTGCAGGGAACCAACTCAATGCATGACTATCTCCGAATAGGACGATGGTGGTTTTCGATTTGAGATTTCCAAAATAACAGTTCGCGTTTGTTGAAGTGAGATTCTGCTGAACATGGCACCGAGTTATATACGGCTTCGGCATATCGGTAGCAGTTAAATTAAGTTTGGAGTGCAGTATTTCAGAGACGTTTTCATCGACAAGAGAAGGAAATTGATAGGCAGGGATAGGATTAACAGTGGCCGTTGAGGAGTCGACGTCGGCCCAAGCTGAGCCGTTTAGCAGGAGGATTACTGCAACAAGTACAGTGAAGAGGCGAGATCGCACCAACGGATTCTCACACTCATTGAGCCGACTTCATAGAGACTTCCCGTTGCGATTCTCTGAATTTTTCATGTGAATATTTTTTTATGATTATCCGTAAGTGTGGAGTAAAGGTAGGAGGCATTCTATTGTCTCAATTTCATTATGCACCCTACATCCGTAAATAAGATGCACCATTAAAATCTAATACGGCACCACTTGCCCACTCGCTATCAGGGGATGCAAGGAAGTAAACGGCTTTAGCTAACTCCTCTGGTCGGGCGACTCGATTGAATGGACTTTGAGCTCGAATGCCATCACCTGCAGGACCATCAAGTAAAGGTGTCGCCATTTCAGTCTCAACAAAACCCGGTGCCAAAGTTGTTACACCAATATGTACTGGTGCTAGCGCTTTGGCAATGGACTGACCAAAGGCAACGATCGCGGCCTTTGATGCACCATAGGCAGGGCTTACTGGTTCGCCTCGAAATGCACCACGAGAGCCGATATTAACGATGCGAGAGGTTCCATTTTTTGGCATATGTTGAAGGGCGCACCACGTGACATTGGCAGCTCCGATTAAATTAACTCCTAAAGTATCTGACCATGCTTTTTGCCAATTCTCATATGTTGAACTCTCAATTGGATGATCAAAGAAAACGCCCGCATTGTTAACCAGTACATCAATTGCACCGAATTGTTGTGCCACATCATCAACCATGGACTTGATTGCATCAGGGTCGCGTAAATCTGCGCGAACAATAATGTGTCCCTGACCATCAAGTGAATCTGAAACGTCTTGCGCATCTTGAGCCGAGGAAACATAATGGATAGCTATTCGATCTCCCGCGGCTGCAAATTCACGAGCGATTGCCGCTCCAATTCCACGAGAGCCGCCAGTTATAAGTACAGTGCGATTAGTCATTGGGATACCTTAGGTCCATACCGTTGAGAACTAGTCTTCATTGTTGAAAAATTAGGCATGTCGCAGGTATGAATTACGAGCGGTGTATTTTGCGGTGAGTACTTAGACCAAACTTGGTGAGAGGCCTTTTTCAACTGGAGGCGCGGCAGTCAAGGAGGAAGTTAGACAACAGTGAGAACTCTTGGCTTTGTCGTGGACCAACCAAGGAGAAGTTATGAAAGGCCCATTTAGAAATTTCGTAGGCAGAGTTGCCTTTTATTTAAAGCCGATTACTTCTTAACTTGTAAAGTTCCCCGATCGGTGAGGACTAATGGAATTGGATCGCATATTTCCCCGACAAAGCGACCATCCTTACCTTTATTTATAAATCCCAATAGGTTCCATTGTCCCGCCCGATCTTGAATAATTCTGCCGGCATAAATGTGTGGAGCATCTATTAACTCGGCATTTTTCATATCAAAAGGCCCAAGCAAAGAGGAGGCAGGGGCTGAATATGTGCCCGCAAAACTTGCCGATTTCTTTCTTCGTTCAGAGATTTCTTCAGGTGCGCAACAAAATACGAGTACGGCGCTACCTTCAACAATTTCAACCTGAATAACCTCTAACTGACCAAATTCGTTCGGTTCGCTCAATGGGGGCTGGACTTTCCACGTAAAAAGATCCGCTGAAGTTGCGTGCCCAACGACTCCTCGAGTGAGCCGATCTCCTGCCTTACTTCGCGCGGTCACCAGCATGTGGAAACCGTGGCCTTTACTGTCGGCGAAAACCCAGGGGTCGCGCCAAGCCTGCTCGGGCCAGACGCTTAAATTAAGCGATTCATACCACTCTTCATTCGCAACGGTAACGGGCTGCGATCCCACTTTTTCCCAAGAAATTAAATCATCAGATACAGCATGACCGATGCGCTGGACCAATCCGCATTCTTTACGGGAAACACCGGTATAGAAAATATGCCAACGATTATCGGGAGCTAAGAGGGTTGAACCAGTCCAAGTGGCAACGTCATCCCAAGCAGGAGAGTCGGAGGTGACTATTGCATCTGGAAGTAGCGTCCAACTCCGTAAATCTTTGGAAATTGCATGTCCAATCGATGCTCGAAAATGCCGACGATGTGGATCCAATAACGCACGTGATGCGCGCAGAAAAAACATATGGAAGTTCTCACCATCGTCGGCATACCAAGAATCCCAAACCCAATGATCGGCTAAGCCCAACAATATCTACCCCTTTATTCCCGTGGTAGCGACACTTGTAACGAAGAATCTCTGCATACTTAAAAATAAAATCACAATCGGAACAGTCAAAAGTGTTAAGTAGGCCATAATCTGACCCCAAGAAGTTCCAAAATTGACGTAAAAATACTGTAATCCCAGCATAATGGAGCGATATTTCTCGTCTTGAATTGTTATTGCTGGCCATAAGTACATATTCCACATTGGAAGAAATGTTAATATTGCCACAGTTCCAAAAACTGGACCAGAAAGTGGAACTGCAATTGAACGATAAATTCTGAACCAACTCGCGCCGTCGACTAGGGCTGCTTCATCCAACTCTTTTGGTAGTCCTTTAAAATATTGTACAAAAAGAAAAATAGAGAATGCACTGGCCGCGAATGGAAGAATCTGAATTTGATAACTATTAAACCAACCCTGCGTAAAATGAAAACCACCCGTAAAGGAAATCCACGGTAATTTTGCCGCCAAATAAAGCATAGGTATAGCCAAAACGTCAAAAGGCAGAATTAGAAGTGCCAAAATAATTGATAAAATGAATTTTTTTCCGCGCCATTCCATCTTTGCAATAGCAAAACCAATCATGCTGTTGAGAAAAAGTCCAAGTAGTACTGTAGCCGTTGAAACAAAAAGTGAGTTAAAGAGAAACCTAGCAAAAGGTACTCGATTAAATACTTCCCAATAATTATTTAAGGAAAGATGCCCAACTGGTAAAAAAGCGCGTGCACTACTGACATCTTGCAAAAGGGAGTCATTACTCTTAAAACTCGACATAACCATAAAAACTAATGGGAAAATGAAGAATACAGAGAGCCCGGACATAGATGCCAACGAAAATCCCAGTGAGAGTCGAGATCTTTTCATTAATCTAACCTATTCGTTGCACTACGTTGAATTAGGGAAATTAATAGAACGAGAGCGAAAAAGACAAATGAGAAAGCGGATGCATATCCAATCTGTTGTTTAGCATATCCATTCAAGACAACTTGGTAAACTAGAGTGGTCGTTGAATCGAGCGGTCCTCCCTGGGTAATAATTGCGATTTGAGTGAAAAGTCCAAGGGCGGCAATTGTAATAGTGACCAAAACGAATACGAAGGTATGTCGCAGTCCAGGAATGGTTACATAACGAAACTGCTTGCGAAATCCAGCCCCATCAACGGTTGCCGCTTCATAGAGCTCAGCCGGAATAGTTTGTAATCCTCCGAGCCAAATAATCATATGAAATCCCACTGCTTGCCATATTGAAAGAACAATAATGGCAGGCATGGTTGTTTTTGGATTTTCTAACCAAGCAAAGCTTTGGAATCCCGGTATGACTTGTTTAATAATGGTATTAAGTAACCCATTTTTTTGATAGATGAAAGTCCAGAGCATTGACACAACTACCATGCTTGTCAAAGCAGGAATGAAATATACGGTACGAAAGAAATTTCTCCCCCGTAGTTTTTGGTTAACCATTAACGCGAGTAATAGCCCGAAGCCGCCTTGTACTGGTACCACAATTAGCGCGAAAAAAAGCGTATTTTTTAGAGATTTCCAAAAGAGTGGATCGCCTGCCAGCACTACTTTTATAGTTCCTGCTTTTCGGT
The DNA here is from genome assembly GCA_031367265.1 of Actinomycetes bacterium. Lineage (GTDB taxonomy): Bacteria > Actinomycetota > Actinomycetes > Nanopelagicales > Nanopelagicaceae > Planktophila. The sequence continues at coordinate 7,653 of JANLPM010000106.1, read as the reverse complement.
TCTCTCCGAATCGGAAGAGTTCAGATTTGGATCTAAACCGTGGTGAATCGCTGCTAATTTTTGTGTACTTACGGAGGGACTCATAAACAACATGATTTTTATTATCAATCTCCACGGTACCATCGTTATTTCGCTCGGCTTTCAGAGTTAAAACTCCAATACCTAAAATAGTTTTGAAGTTTGAAAGACCTACGTTTTTTGGGGGTTCTGGGCTCACTAAGCGCGCATCGGTAAATCCAAGGGTGAGAGCTAGAAATATTGGGACAATTGCAAAGAGCAGAATAAGCAGCACCGCTGGTAGCGACAGTAGCCAAGCCGCACGGGTCTCCTTTTTTTTGCGGTATGTCAAAACATTACTCTGCAACATGGATTCCCTCCTTGGTTTTTTAATTGATTTTCTAGTAAAACTTTGCCAAATGCAGGACTACCCCTACTCCACTTCAACTAATCGAAGTGAGGTAGTCCCACATTTCATAATGGCAATGCGATTATGAGCTAATTGCTTTTGCCAGATTACTTCTTCTTTTTATAGTAATTGCTATTTTTGAGGTTCTTGTCGATCTCATCAACAGCGGCATCGAGGGCCGTTTGTACATTGGCACCAGCGATAATGTCCTTCGTCATCTTTTCATAGACCGTCGAGATAAATGCATATGCCGGTGTAGCTGGTCGAATCAATGCATATTTGTTAGCTAGTTGTTGGAATATCGCTAAAGGTGCACCTGGCTTGTAATCTGCAGAAAGCAAAGTAGCTTCTTGCGTTCCTGGCACATACGTTAGGTCATTTGCGTAGCGGGCGATGTATTTGCTTTGCAATGCAAAGGTCAACCACTGGTTAGCAGCAGCTTTATTTTTGCAGGTACTTGAGATGGCCCACTGCCATGAACCACCACCGATGACAGGGTGGGTTCCAAGATTTGGTGGTGGAAGCACTACAAAGTCGTCACCAAGTTTGGCGAGTGCATCTTTTGCAGTCCAGTTACCACTCCAAGAGAAGGCGATTTTACCAGTGGTAAATCCAGTATCACGCTCAGTAGCGCTTTCCTTCTTTGGTGCATATCCACTAGTAAAAATATTTTGGAACCAATCGCCCCAAGCTTTGGCAGCGGGGCCGTTAAGTGCGCCTTCGGCAGTTTTCATATTTTTACGGTTAATTAGATCTCCACCAAAAGATTGAAGGAAAGGTGAGTAGGCATATGGATACCATTCGCCATCCCAGCCGGTACCCATTGAGATTGCATAATCAAATTTGCCGGAGGCTTTTGCCTTAGCAAGTGCTTCATTGAACTCTTTCAACGACCAAGGAGCGGCTATCGTTGGAGTGCGCAGACCAAGCTCCTTAAGCACGGATTTTTTGGCAAATAGGCCAACTGCCGCGTCATAGATTCCTAGCGAGTAAAGCTTTCCATCATAAATGCCCTTAGCAGTTTTTGAGAATTTCGATAAGGTATTTTTATCGATCGATAACGGGCTTAAATAACCGGCCCAGGCCCAGGCTGGAGTTACTGGAGCATCGATATCCAAGAGGCATGGCAAGCTCTTTCCTGCCGCTGCTGCAACTACTGCATCATTATAATTCGGGTTTGGAAATGCTTTGATCTCTACATTGTATTTTGCTTGAGATGCGTTGAAATCTTTGGCAATTTGGTAAGCGATGTCTATTTCTTGCTGATGTCCGCTAGCGTGACTCCATAAGACGATTGTTTCAGGCGCGGCTTGTGCGGACGCAGCAAAAATCGAGGCAGTTAAAGTGAAAGCGGCAACAGTGGCCGTTACACTCATACTACGCGTTAGGTGTTTCATTGATCCTCCTACTGTCGTCAGAAACCTTGTATCTCAAGGTTTCATATGCGTTGGGTTGGCCCACCGCATTAGCTCCTTATCACCTGTTCAAGGGGTGATAAGGAGCTACCGAATCTCGCTCTACTAACTTGCAGGTAATTTCTTTCTGCTCGCGTAGAATTGATTCGGAATCTTGGTTTTCTAACTCGTCGATAAGTCGGTTGGCAGCCCATGTTCCCATCTCATAATGAGGAAGTTGCATTGTGGAGAGAGGCGGCCAAAGTGCCTCGGCGATATGGGGCTGATTATCGAAACCCATGATTGAAATATCTTGCGGAACTCGCAACCCAACTTCATTTGCGGCTCGGTAAGCCCCCATGGCCATTCGATCACTAAAACAGAATAAAGCAGTGGGTCGCCGAAGACCTTGCAGCAATTTCATGGCGCCGACATAACCGTCATTTGCATAGCTTTCAAAAGTATTAAACATTAGAGATTTGTAATCTTTTACTTTCAATTTTTTCATGGCATCTATATAAGCCCGAGATCTCTCCCGCCCTCCCACTGTAGGATTAGTGATACCAATCCACCCAATTTCCCTGTGTCCATTTTTTATTAGAAAATCCATAGCCAATGAGGCTGAGGCATACTCCGCTGGAACGACGGAGCTATGAGTAGCGGGAGAGTTAAGACTGCAGTGCAAAAAAATTGTGGGTTGATTTTTAAGCTGTAGAGGATAATCCAATTTGCGATGAAACATCGAGGCATAGATGAAGCCTTCAACATTGCGCTGTAGCAAGGCTTTAATTGCCCGCTCTTCATTCTGTGAATCCGCAGAAGTATCAACAAAAATTAGCAGCCAACCACGTTTCCATGCGGTTTCTTCGGCACCCGCCAGCATTTGTCCGGCGAAGTTAGTCGTAGCCACAGTATCTGAAATTAGTCCAATTGTTTTACTTTTCTGAGTTCGCAAACTTCGTGCCACTAGATTTGGACTGTACTTAAGTTTCTTTGCTTGAGCACGCACGCGCTTTTCAACGCTTTCACTGACGCGGCCTTCGGAGTTTTCACTAAGGACCAATGAGACGGTTGCAGAGCTAACCCCGGCTGCGGCCGCAACATCACTGAGCTTTACTCTTTTCAATCTCTGCCCTTCGTTAATCGTTTAACTAGTTAAACGATTAACGAAAGATAGCCCTAATAATTTTGAAAATCAACGTTTTGGTGAAATGTTATTAAATTGTTACAAATTTGACGCTAACTGGGCGCCGAACTCAAATTCGGATAAATCGCCCTCATTCCTGCCGGATGTTAATCTCGAAAGGCGGGTTGAAGCAGCAATTCGGCATCTAACTCTGAATCAGGCGCCAAACTAGCCTCTATCTGGGCGATTTCATCGCTCGAAAGAGAGATAGAGATTCCAGTTAGTGAATCCAGGATTGATTCAATCCGAGTTGCCCCCGGAATTGGGAGCATTGCGGGGGAGCGATGAAGTAACCAAGCAATCGCGATTGCATAGGCTGAGAGATTCTTGGAGTTGCCGATTGAACTAAATGCGCCTGCGCCCTCTTGCTCCAAAATGGATGAGCGCCCAACACCACCAAAAGGCGACCATGGTAAATATGCTATCCCGTTCGCTTCACAGATATCAATGACCTCGGCCTCGCAGCGATAACGGGCGCTGAATTGATTTTGGATAGCGACCACACCACCTTGCTCTGGGCTTCCCCCAATTTTAATGGCTCGGCGTAACTGCTCAGCTGAGTAGTTACTTACCCCAAGCTGCTCCACTAATCCACGCTCACGCAGGACTAGTAGATTTTCAAATTGGGATTCAAAAGTTACCGATGGATCCAATCGATGGTGATGCCATAATTGAATTTTATCGACGCGAAGGCGCAATGCAGATGCTTCGGCAGCTCGCAGAAAATAGTCTTTAGATGTTGCTCTACCCCAACTCTCGCCTGGCCCGCGAGTGATACCACCTTTGGTTGCGATTACCACCTTTGATTTTGCTTCACTCGAGCCCGACCAAGATGAAAAAGCCTCGCCAACTAAACTTTCGTTGTGGCCAAATGTTTTCCAACTTGGCGCATAAATATCAGCGGTATCAATCAAAGTTACGCCGGCATCTAAGGCGGCGTGAATCACGCCAATCGCCCCTTTGCGATCATCAATCATGCCGGCTTTAGAGGATGGCATACCAGAAAGCGGCATACATCCAAGACCAACTGCAGAAACTTTCCAAGGACCCAAAATGCGAGTAGGTAATGACACTTTCTTACTTCCAATTCTTTTTGCTAATTATAAATGGGAGTCGGAAGAGTATCTGAAAATTTCTCTATCGTCACCACTTGAGGTTCGATTAGTTACTAAAAGTTGCTACTGCTATATTTCCACTCAATTGACTGTGAGGTATTGAGTATGGCGAGTAGAGCTCGAATAGGAATAGTTGGAACTGGGTGGCGTGCCGAATTTTATATCCGAATTGCGCAAGCTCTTCCCAATGAGTTTGAAATAGTTGGAGTTGTTGCACGGCGTTCAGAAAATGCCGAAAACATGCGGAAAAACTGGTCTATTTCAACGTTTTCTACCCTTTCCGAACTTATCAATAAAGTTAAACCAGATTATATAATTACCTCAGTTTCCTGGAACTCGAATCCAGGGGTGCTTGAAGAATGTGTTAGTAAGTCAATTCCTGTTCTCAGTGAAACTCCTCCAGCCCCAGATCTTGATGCTCTGAGAAAACTTTGGTCAGAGATCGGATCTAAACAACTTGTTCAAGTCGCTGAGCAGTATTTGTATCTCCCTGGACATGCAGCTCGTAAAACCGTTATTGAGCGTGGCGATATCGGCACACCAACTTCTGTTCATGTCTCATCGACCCATGGTTACCATGCAATGTCGATTGTTCGTGGATATCTGGGATTTCCCATGGGAGTAAGCCAAGTACAGGCTTCAATGTTTACCGCGTTGCTCGTCGATCCCTTATCCCGCACCGGCTGGGATGAAGATCTGGCGCCAAAACCAGCACGTACAACGCTTGCTACTATCGATTTCGGTGATGGTAAATCCGCGCTCTACGATTTCACGGATAACCAATGGCACAATCAATTGCGTCTGCGCCGTATTCTCATACGTGGGAGTGAGGGAGAGATTGCCGATGACACAATTATTCGCCTGCGAAAGCCCAAGGCAATAACTAAATCTCAGTTTAATCGTTATCAATTGGGCCATGATTTAAATTTGGATGGTCATGACATTGAACATATTTCACTGGATGGTGAAGTTGTATACACGAATCCATTCGTGGGATGTCGATTTATGGATGAAGAGATCGCAATTGCATCAATGATGCGAGGCATGTCTGCTTGGGTAGCAGAGGAAGGGCCAGAACCTTATTCCTTAGCTCAAGCTGCACAGGACCTATTGGTATCACTAGCAATTGATGAGTCACTTCTCTCGGGCAGTAAAGTCCAAACAAAGTTAGAAGCGTGGAGTTCTTAGTGCAGAATCAGGCTCGTATCAGTTGGGAAACTCTTACTTAACTGGCGCTTCTTTTCCACAGAAACTCTCTGCTCAACAACCTTATAATGATTGACAACTCTCATTATCGGTGTGAAAAGACGCGGATTCCTGGGGAAGAACTATCGTCAAGCCACACTTCTCTGGATTAGAGCTGTGCCGCTGCGAGAGCCGCCTGCTATGAGTATGGTGCGATTAGCCATTGGAATACCTTATGTCCGCAAAGGCGCGAACACGCAACTGGCACAAACATCAGACTAAATGTTGGGAGGGTCGGACTGAACCAGTTAGAAAAACCCTAATTAGCTAGTATTTTCGGAATTAGTTAAGACGACCTCTTCAAAGTTTTTCAAACTTAGGTCGGGATAGGCAGTTCACTTTGACTATAAAGCTTTGCTGACGTTGTTGTTTTGATAGGCAAAAACCTCAACGAATTCAATCCCGTCGATACCAAGTCCCCCGTTAATTCCCTCTTGGACTAATTCACGTAACTCCTCTAACGAGTCAGCAAATACCATGTATGGCTCAGGGTTTTGTTTTGTGCCTAAGAGTGCATGGCCAGACCAGTATTTTGGTGCTTCAAAGACAATCTCTAACTCAATCTTTTTCATTGAATTACCTCTCGTGCGAATTCGGTAGTAAGCCCAACATTGTTTACTAATACATTTCGCACCTCTGAACCAGAAAGCTCTCGAGATTCATGGAATGAGAAATGAATTGTCCTGTAATGCGATGACGATAGAGTTTTATGCGATCCCACGCTTCTAACAATAAAGTAGGACAAGGGTTTACGCATCAGTATTGCAAGAAGTTTTCTTGATTTCATTGTGGGGAAGCGATGCATAGCAGGAATTTTGGAGGAATTTCAACCCACATTTAATCTTTTCGTTACAGACTGTGAATATCCTTCTGTGCAAACAGTATGAGAAAATAAACTCGGTTACGCAGAGTGACAATTAGTAACCTGAGTATTCGCATACCTGAGCAAAAAACCAACATCACTAAAGTTGAGGAAATTTGGTTTATTCGACTTCCATTACTAGAAAATCTCTTCACTCAAGCTTGCAATATTGATGAGTTTAATTCCATGACCCGCAATGTAATCACGCTAACGCTTGTAAATCTAATAGAGTCCATTGATCTCGAATTCAATTTTGAGCCAGAATTAGATATTACTTCGAAATCTGACATTTTTGGTGGGGCGAGTCGGGCTCGAACCGACGACGACGGAATTATGAGTTCCGGGCTCTAACCAACTGAGCTACCGCCCCTTCAGGGGGATACATTATAAGGTTGAGGTGCTATCGCCTAAAAGTTCGGCAAAAATTTCCAGCTCGAACCATCCTTCGAATCGCTGATAGTCACTTTCAACTCTGTAAGTCGATCTCTAATGGAATCGGCATCGTCCCATCGCCCACTAGTGCGTGCATTTTGCCGTTCTTGCAAGAGTGCATCGATAAAGGGACCAGCCACCGCCACCATGTCCATGCGTGGAGTTGTGGCAATAAGACCAAGGCGAGTGATTAATGAATGAACTGCTACTCGTGTTTGAAGGTCTCGGTCTAGTTCATCCAAATCTAATAGCGCTTCAACCGCGGCATTTACTTCACCAGATTCTAAAAGCTCTTCAACTTGACGGGGATTAACTTTAAATAGTTCGGCCGGTGGTTCTAGAACTATCGCACTTCCAGTGTGCGCGATGATCTCATCAAAAGTTGCACTTTCGCCGTTGTTCACAATCCATGATTCACCATGATGGCGAATTGTCATTTGGCCAAGACCAAACACAGTCGCAATCCGAGTCTGAAGATTAAAACTCACGCCAGTGTGACCATCGACACCAATGATAAATGTTTCAGGAGGCAACATACTTTCTAGAACTCTCAGTCGGCGTTCTCCTATATAGCAAAAACGAGTGTCGTGATTTGCACCTTCAGTATTATCAAAGTGCGGAATAATTGCCGCCGACATTCCAGTGTGGTGTTCAAGAAGATTAAGTCCCGGTAGCCAATGGGGGTCTTCTCCTACTTTATACATTTCATATACCGGAATAGTGTGAGAGCCAACGGTTAATGCTGCTGCGGAGGCAAAAGTTAAGGTTCCACGCGAAAGTACTTCATTAAAATGAGGAGTCACTCCTAATTCTCGCCAGACTTTCAGTGCATAACTTGGACTTCCTGGACCGGCAAAGAGCCAGTCTGAATCTCGAATGGAAATCACGGCCTGAGCTAAATCTGAACTACTAATATGCACATTACGCATTGATACGGTACCAACGGACTCACCAACAGAGTGAGAAAAGTACTCAGTCAATTTGCTAGTCAAAACTTCAGCATTTTCTTGAAA
>JANLPM010000089.1:0-1544 GCA_031367265.1 Actinomycetes bacterium | reverse complement strand
AACCAAGATTATTGAACTCCTAAGAAGTATTATGTTTTTACCCGGTACCAAAGGTGTTTTGCCGGCATTGACAGAGATGCGCTTGCAGGGTCAGCACCTGGCTATCGTTTTAGATGAATATGGTGGAACCGATGGAATTATCACACTTGAAGACTTAGTTGAATGTTTAATTGGCGATATCCGCGACGAATACGATGGCGTGGAAACTGAATCAAATGAAATGGCTAGAACCGGAGATTTCGAGGTTGATGGATTAATCTCAATTGAAGATTTAATTGAACAAACGAAGTTTGAGATTCCAGATGGCCCTTATGAAACCGCCAGTGGTTTTGTCATGCATTATTTGGGGCGAATCCCACGAGTGCATGATGTTGTGAAAGTGAAAGATCTACGAATTACCGTACTTTCGATGGAGGGCAAACGCGCTGGCCAGTTATTGATCTCGCGAAGCCCATCAGGTGTGGAAGAATAAATCTATGAGTAAAAAGCGTGTTTTATCCGGAATTCAACCCACCAGCGGCTCTTTTCATTTAGGCAACTATTTGGGCGCGCTTAGGCAGTGGGTAGCCCTGCAAGAAGGGCACGACGCTTTTTACGTCATCGTTGATTTGCACGCACTAACTATTGAAACCGAGCCAACTCTTTTGCGTAAACGGAGCTTAGCATCGGCGGCTCAGTTAATTGCGCTAGGAATTTCTCCCGAAAAATCAACACTCTTTGTGCAATCGCAAGTGCCCCAACACAATCAACTTGGTTGGTTGATGGAGTGCATCACGGGATTTGGCGAAGCTAATCGAATGACACAGTTCAAAGATAAGTCCGCTAAAACCGGCACTGACAGTGTACGTGTGGGTTTATTTACATATCCAATGTTGCAAGCCGCCGACATTTTGCTATATCAGGCCGACCTCGTTCCGGTGGGAGAAGATCAACGTCAACATATCGAGCTCACCCGCGATTTAGCTGGACGTTTTAATTCACGCTATGGCCAAACATTTACCATGCCAAATGGATATATTTTAAAGACTGCCGCCAAAATCAATGATTTACAAGCGCCAACCTCCAAAATGAGTAAGTCATCAGATTCAATTTCAGGTGTCATTGAAATTATGGATTCCCCGGAAGTCAATGCTAAAAAAATCAAGAGTGCAGTGACCGATGCCGGAAGCGATGTGCGTTTTAATGAAAAGGAAAAACCTGGGATCAGTAACTTGCTGACGATTCACAGTGCACTCTCTGGCACAACGATTGCTGCCTTAGAGAGTGAGTTTGTGGGCCAAAGGTACGGAGCTTTTAAATCGGCCGTAGCCGATGTAGTTGTTGAGTATTTACGTCCAATCCGCACAATGGCATTGGAACTATTAGAGGATGAAAAACATTTGATTTCGCTTCTGCACGAAGGTGCGGCAAAGGCACGTGTGGTCGCTGCAGATACCCTGCAAGTGGCCTATAAAAACCTGGGAACCCTCGCTTAAAGCGGGTTAGTAGTGTAAATACCAGGTTGAGGGTTTAAAACGTTATCGCTCTGGTATCAAATCTCAACT
>JANLPM010000001.1:0-1831 GCA_031367265.1 Actinomycetes bacterium | reverse complement strand
GCCTCCATGCTTTATTTAGATTACTCGCGCAAAGAAGGTCAATGGCTTCCCAATAAAAATGGTGGGCGCGAAAATTTAGAGGCGGTCGCGCTTTTGCAAGAGGCAACATCCACTGCTTATAAGACACACCCAGGAATTATGATGATCGCTGAAGAATCGACGGCCTGGTCGGGTGTTACTCGCGATACAACAAATGATGGACTCGGCTTTGGCTTTAAGTGGAATATGGGTTGGATGCACGACACTCTCCAGTATTTACAGCATGACCCGATTCACCGAATCTATCACCACAGCGAGATTACGTTTTCAATTCTCTATGCATGGAGTGAAAACTTTGTGTTGCCACTTTCACATGATGAAGTTGTGCATGGCAAGGGCCAGTTAGTTAATAAATTTCCAGGCGATCGCTGGCAGAAATTGGCCACTTTACGTGCACTCTATGGATATATGTGGGCTCACCCAGGCAAGAAATTACTTTTTATGGGATGTGAGTTTGCCCAAAATGACGAGTGGAGTGAGAGCGCTGGTCTACAGTGGTACTTAACGCAGTTTGATGAACATGTTGGAATCCAAAAAACAGTTGCCGCACTAAATTCTCTCTATGTTAATACTCCAGCGTTATGGCAATCAGACACTTCTCCAGAAGGCTTTACGTGGCTAGTTGGCAACGATGGCGCCGCAAATGTTTTAGCTTTCGCACGTTGGGATGATGGAGCTAATCCATTGATATCAGTTACTAACTTTTCCCCTATGCCGCACGAGCGTTATCAACTTCCATTTCCAACGATAGGAAAGTGGCAGGAGGTTCTCAATACCGACGGTTTAGCCTTTGGTGGTAGCGGAATAACTAACAGTGACATAACTCTTACAGACGGTGGTCACCTCATTGCCCAAATTGCCATCCCACCACTGGCCACTATTTGGTTCAAGCGGGTTTAAATATTTTCGAAAAATACGGAACAGTAAAGAGTAAGAGCGCTGGAATTATAAGTGCGATCGAGAGTGAAAGCGCTTGTGCCGTCCAGGCAATGACCAAACGCATTAGGAAGACCGCAATATTATTGATTACCCCAATTTGACCGATTACTACGCTAGATGGTGAATTTGATCTCGTGTTCGCGGCGTTCATAATACTTGGACCAAGAAAGGAAGATCCAAGTCCAGCAATAGTAAAACTAAGACACAGAACAATTAAAGAGAGCGTCTTATGCTCTAAACCAAGGTAGCGACTGATAAGTATGCCAATTAAAAAAGCGAACCCTGAAGTCAACGAGGCTACCTGAATGAGAAATTGCAATGAATATCGCCCGAAGAGATGGTGGACAGTCAACCGGCCCGCAATCATCGCAAAAGTAAAGAGAATATAGGGAAGTGTGTGCAGTCCACCCTTGATACCAATATCTTCTTTGACAAATATTGCCGCCCAATCGCCAACGCTAAATTCAAGAAAAATTGCACAGAACAAGGCACCCGATACAACAGAATCAAAACGAAAGCCCTTAAAAAGATCGGTAAATTTGTAATCTGTTGCCGAATTTTGGTTGGGCATTACTAAATTCGCCCTGAGAGCTGAAATCATGAAGAGCATGATGGTCAAAACCATCAAGGACAATATGGTGATGTGGAGGTTCAATGAAATTCTATCGACGAGGACTCCCGATACAACGGCAGTAACGAGTGCTCCGCTACTCCAAAAGCCACTTAACAATGTTATAACTTGAGTTTTTGAGCGGTCCTGAAAACTGAAACCTTGCGCGTTAATTGAGACATGGAAAGCTGAAATAGCTGCTCCTTGAATAATATTACTGATAAGAAAAACTAGTGTGGAGTG
>JANLPM010000299.1:0-3866 GCA_031367265.1 Actinomycetes bacterium | reverse complement strand
AACATCTTATTATCAGGTGTTATGCATTACCGGGATGCACAAAAAGTAGGAGATCCTCCGCGTCCAAAATCAGTGGCCCAAACTATTTGGTTTACAACAGCATCAGGTGCGGCAATATTCAACGCCGGTGTTACCACGTGGAGTTGTAACCTCATTGAAACATGTGCTTACTCAACTGTTGATGAAAGATCTCGAATGGTAATGGCTTCTCTCACTTCGCAAATTTTACACTTGTGGGAGAGAAAAGCCGTCGGCAGTACACTAACTCCATAGTTATTTATGTTATTCCCAAAAGCAAATAGTTTGCTGCCTGCAATATATACTCATAGAATGTTTAGCCTAGGCAGTCTTTCTACCGAAATATTTGGCTTCGGCTTAGCCTTTACTTTATCTCTTCTCACAATAATTTTTTGGAAGAAGTTAGGTAGAGCAAAGTGGAATATTGTATTCGGTCGTATAGTTGTACTCATTTTAATTCAAGTTATCACTTTGTCGTCCATCGGAATCGCAATAAATAGATCAGGTGAATTCTATTCGAATTGGGATGACTTACTTGGAAACAGTAAAAATCTAACAAGTGTGGCAATTCAACCGAATTTATTAGCCCAAATCTCTTCACAAGATATTTCCTCGGCCAAAAGTACACCTGGTGGTAGTTTGATAATAAAGAAAATAATAAAAGGTTTGAACTCTAAAATATCAGATGTCGTTTACATCGTCCTTCCACCTAAAATAGTTAAACTGTTAAAGGAAAATCCTTTAGCACCCACTATCGGAAATGACTATCAAATCCTCGAACTTTTTTCGGGATACCCTGGGGTACCACAAACTTGGATTGGAAGCATGAAGGGTATTAAAACTCTTGAAGAGCTGGAAAACGTCGATAAAATTAGAAATACGATTGCAGTCATTCCAACAATGAACGTCTTTCCCCGACGAGATACTGAATGCCTTAATTTCACTCGTGGGCCACAAGTGGAAACGTGGCTTACTTCCGATATGAAGATATTTGTGCAGCGATTCTTAGGCATCGATAATCGTCCCTGGGCATCAATTGGTTATTCCACTGGCGGTTGGTGTGCAACCGAAGTAGCAGTCAGACATCAGGAACAATATTCGAGAGCCGTTTCAATGTCCGGATACTTTAAACCGTTATTTGCAACTGGGGTGAAGAAAAAGACTAGAAACCTCCTAGCCCTTGAGTACGATTTAGTACATACGTTAAATAGTGCATCTACTCAGTTGAAACTTCTTATCTTTGCGGGTAAAGATGATCCTTTTGCATGGGAAGCTGCCCACAATTTCATGTCGAGCTTAGATCCTGCAATTGCCGTAACTTTTATCCCGATTCCCTATGGGGGTCACAATACAAAGACATGGATTACATTTGAAACACCCGCCTTTCAGTGGATAAATGATAATTAAGTTCGGCTTAGCGGGCACGCTTGGCGGGTACGGCTGATGCGCTCCCTCGCCTAAGATTTGCACATGAGAACGCCACCAGTTTCTGGAATTAATTCAGTCGCCAAGCGTCTGGTGGGCCGTCGAGGTTCAGTTCTGGAGCGCAAAAATATCCGCGACTCTTTGATTTCGGTCGCGGGTTCGATTGGTCGACCAGTTCGTGACATTGATGGTCGGAATATTGGAAAATTAGTTGATGTTGTCGTGCGACATGAAGAGTCAATGTATCCGCCAGTTTCTGGATTGATTGTCAAAGTTGGCCAAAGTAAATCTTTTATTGATGCCAAAACTATTTCAAAATTTACGCATGACGAAATCCGGTTGTCGTCGACTAAGATCAATTTGCAAGAGTATGCCCGGCGTGAGGGTGAATCATTGCTTGATGCAGACGTCTTGGATCATCAGATTGTGGATGTGAATGGTTTGCGAGTTGTTCGTTCTTCAGATTTGTATTTAGCACCGCTTGATCGTGAAATTCGAGTTGTGGGAGTTGATATCTCCTTTCGCTCGTTTTTACGCAGGATTTTTCCAGGCGCTTTTAGTCGCCGACCAACTCCCGAACATGTTATCGACTGGGCAAACGTTGCATCCTTAGCCGATGGAACTGGAGTTGTTCGCTCCTCTAAATCACGTACTGCGTTGAGCCAATTGCGTCCAGCCGATATTGCCGATCTAATAGAAGACTTAGCAGGTCGTGAGCAAGGCGCATTGATTGAACTCTTAGATCTTGAATTAGCGGCAGACGCGCTTGAGGAAATGGAAGATGACGAACTTCAAGGTTTATTACGGGGTTTGCCATCTGATCGAGTTGCGCAGTTGATTTCTCGCATGGAGCCCGACGAGAGCGCTGAAATTCTCCGTGATTTAAATCATGATCACCGCGAGAGTATTTTGCGTGAAATGGATATCAATACTGCAATGCAATTGCGAAATTTGGTGGCTTTCGATGAGGCACTTGCCGGTGGAATCATGACAAGTCATATTTTAATCACGCGCGAAAACGATACAGTTGCATCAGCTTTAAAACTTTTAGTTGAAAATAGAGAGCGCGACATTTCAGATGGTGTTGTAGTAGTCGATTCAAAGGGACGTCTTCTCGACCATATTCAAATAGTTGAATTGGTTGCGGCAAAACCATCGGCCGAACTATCAACACTCATTGGCCCGCCATTTCCAGTGGCAATTAGTGCTGACACACATTTAAAGGCGGTGATAGAAGAGTTCACGAATAATCGCGGTTCATCGATAATTATTGTCGATGAAAAAAATCAACCTGTAGGGCGCATATTGGCCGATGATTTAGTTGATGCCTTAGCTCCTGCTAGTGAGAACAGTAGTTTTGCTCAAGGAAGCGGGACGTTCTAATGCCAGAGGTTAAGATTTCCCCAAAAAAAATCCGGCTTGCCGCGCTGCTTGCCGTCATGGGCCCGGGTCTGATTGCCGGACTTTCCGATGATGATCCAGCCGGAATCACAACCTATTCAGTCCTTGGAGCAAAATATGGTTACCAAATGTTGTGGGTGCTGGTTGCATCGACAATTGCATTAGTAGTTTTCCAGGACCTCGGTGCCCGCATTGGGGTCGTCACGCGCCAAGGAATGATTGGGCTAGTTCGACAAAAGTACGGCGCGCGTTCAGGAACATTAAGCGCTTCGGCTTTAATTTTAGCCAATATTGGAACAATGACGGCAGAGTTTGCCGGAATTGCTGCAGCTGGGCAATTATTTGGTCTAAGTAAATATTTTACCGTTCCAATCGCGGCACTCTTAGTCTCTTTTTTAGTTCTACGAGGAACTTTTGCGCGCGTAGAAAAAGTATTCTTTCTGGTATCGGGGGTATTTTTTGCTTACATTATTGCGGGTTTCTTAGCACATCCGGATTGGGGTAAAGCATTCACTGGAGTTGTGACACCAACGATGCCTTTTACCCGCGATGCTATTTATATCGCGACGGCGACTTTAGGAACAACGTTGGCACCATGGGGGTTGGCATTTATTCAATCTTATGCCGTTGACAAGCGCCTCTCACGCGATGATTTGAAATTGTTGCGCGTGGATGTGTGGACGGGATCACTACTTACCGGGGTCATTGGTTTCTTTGTAATTGTTACCTGCGCTGCCACGCTAAACAAACAAGGAATCACAATTGATGATGCTTCAAAGGCAGCACAAGCACTTAAGCCACTTGCTGGTAATTTGGCCAAGGATTTATTTGCGGTTGGGTTAATTGGCGCGGCCCTGTTGGCCGCCTCTATTCTTCCACTTTCAACGGCATATTCCGTGAGCGATTTAACTGGACGTCCAGCTTCTTTAGATGACTCACCGCGTGAGGCTCCGCTTTTCTATGCGACTTTTAGTGCTATAACTTTATTGAGCGCAATTTTAATTTTACTTCCGGGAGCACCG
>JANLPM010000284.1:0-2056 GCA_031367265.1 Actinomycetes bacterium | reverse complement strand
TGACGCCGATGATCACATTTTTTCAGCCGCCGTCCAAGGTGGGAAAATAGACGTTCTCCTAACTGAGAATATTGTTGACTTTCCGGAAGCCGATCTCGGTCCGATTGCTAAGGCACTAAGACCGGACGAGTTCTTCAGTGGCCTTCTCAAAACCTTTCCGTTGGAGTTTGTGACCATAATTAAAGAAATATCAGCAAACCTACGTCGACCTAAGATGAGTGAAATTGAGGTACTAGAGCGTCTTGAAAATTGGGGAATGCATGAGTTTGCTAAACAAATGAGGGATTTGCTCGCTTAATTTCGTGGGGCTACTTTTATTTTGGCTCCGCATAACTAGTCAAGACAATGCCTATCACCACTACCTTTGACCTATGAGCGTACGTTTTCGTCGGCGATTGAAAATAGCACCTGGCATTAGTTTGAATTTCAATAAGAATTCCATCGGTCTATCTCTCGGAGTACGAGGCGCGCACTACACGATGAACTCTGCGGGCCGGCGCACGATTTCAGCGGGTATTCCTGGAACTGGATTATCTACTGTTCAAACACTTAGCGCAGGAACCCGCACACGCCGCGCGTATGCCAAGAATGACCCCGCAACTTCGCAACAGTCTGTACCGCCCAGTCCTGGATTCTTTGCCGCCAAAATTGAACGTGCTTTTTTCGCTTTTCTTATGGATATTTACGACTCCGAGAGCACCGATTCCCCACAGCAAGTTGTTGAAAAAGCTGCAGCCTTAAAGGCGCAACATCCAGCCCTTGCCCCGGCCCTGGATTTGATTACTTTTGTTCATGGCGCAACTGACTCTGCATTCTCTGACACAGTTGAGGCGTGGGGTAAGCAACTCTGGGACACCAGGACATCACTCTTCAGCGACCCACTTGTTCAAAAATACTTTGTTGGCATCACTCCAGCAGTGCAGATAACTCGCGGCATTTTTACACACGGAATCTATAACGAACAGGTCCTTGGTTTTATGTGGGCAGAAGTTCTCCAGAGCAAAGAAAAATACGATGAAGCTTTAGCTGTTTTAGAAGAGATGGAGCCCGACCAGTTAGTTGCAATTTCCATTGCCGACATTGAGCTCACTCATGGCAAATTCGATGAGGCGATTGAAACTACTGAAGATATCGAAAATGAGGATGATGCCACTGCCATGCTTTTAGTTCTACGGGGGATTGCCTTTCGCGAGAAGTTATTGCTCGATGCCTCCCTCGAATGTTTAAAGCGTGCCCTTTCGCGCAAGAGCCGCTCCGAGGGTGTCAGACACCGCGCCCTTTTTGAGCGAGCAGAAACCTATTCGCGCATGGGCAAGAAAGCTATGGCGGTTAAGGATCTAGAAAATATTTTAGTTGATGAGCCTGATTATCCTGAAGTAGAAGAAAAACTCGCCGCCATTAAGAAATAGCATCTAGCAATGCAAAAGCCCCACAGCGATGATTCTGCAAGGCAGTTGCGCTAACTCAAGCCGTTAATTCATAGCCAGGTTTAACCAACTTCCACCTAAGCGCCAAGCGATGCATCCACGCCGGCACCCCACTGCGATCTATCCAGAGCAGCACCATCGCCAGCCCGCAAAAGAGAAAGACATTAAATAGCGGTGAGCTCAAACCCTCCCACAACCCGGGCTGCAATTTACCTACATCGCCCGCATCTATCATCGCCTTACCAAAGACAATGCCCCAATCACACAGGGCGTGAAAGATTACGGCGACCCAGATACTTCGCGTCACAATCATCAGTGCGCATGCAAAGACTCCGAAGCTAAAGGCATTCATCACGTGCGAATATGCCAGCCAAGCATCCCAATTAGCCCCAACATAAGGATTCAAATGCAACAACCCAAAGAGTGCAGAAGAGATAAATATTGCACTCACATTTCCAAATCTTCGAAGCACCCCATAGGTAAAGCCCCGGGAAAACATCTCTTCACCAAAGCCAAGTGCCAGCAAGAAGCCAATCCCGCGCACAGCAACCCATGGCTTCAGATGAACATTGTCAGAGTGAGTTATTTCTGCGATAACAAAAGGGGAGGCGACTAAAAGCGCCAGAATG
>JANLPM010000282.1:0-2070 GCA_031367265.1 Actinomycetes bacterium | reverse complement strand
AAACTTATGGCTCATTAAGACTATTGGTTTACTCGCAATTACTGGCGCGGCAGTCTATGTTTTAAATCGCGAACGCGGCAATCCCCCGCTTATTAGCACGCGGGGAATTCCAATTGTGGCGCCGATTATTTTAGCAATTCTAATTGTCGGAACTTTTGTTTTGGGCAGTACGCCTTTTGGTCGCCACTTGTACGCTGTTGGCGGAAATGCTGAAGCTGCTCGACGCGCAGGAATTAATGTAAAGCGCGTGCGCACAGCTTCATTCGTCATCTGTTCATCGTTGGCAGCGATTGCAGGAATGTTTTTCGCCTCACGAATGAACTCAATTTCTCCATCGACGGGTGGAAGTTCAACTTTGTTATATGCCGTTGGTGCGGCAGTCATCGGAGGAACATCATTATTTGGCGGCAAAGGAAAAATGCGCGATGCAATTCTTGGCGGCTTAGTAGTTGCCGTTATTGATAATGGTATGGGTCTGCTTGGCTACGGTGCTGGAATTCAATTCCTGGTTACGGGGGCGGTCTTGTTAGTTTCGGCAGGGGTGGATGCAATTTCTCGCCGAGGAACTATTTCTAATTAGTTTTACTCAAACTCCCATTAAGTGCTCAAGGGCAAGCTGATCAATAGCTTCGTAGCCATATCCGCGAACGCCTGCAGCCTCGACATTGAAAGAATCTTTGGCAAGATCTCTCCACGTTTCACCTGTTGCCAGCGTTGGCTCAGTTAACTCTGGAATATTTGATTCGGCCATTGCTGCAATAACTCTAGAATCAGCCCGGAAAGCTGCGGCCCGCTCTTTAAGCGCTAAATACGTGCGCATATTGGCTGTAGCCGACTCCCAAACGCCTTTGTCGTTTTCAGTACGTGCTGGCTTGTAATCAAAGTGCTTTGGTCCGTCGTACTTATAGCGCTCAAGTAAATCAACGAGGAAGAATGCTGACTTAAGATCTCCGTGACCAAAGACTAAATCTTGGTCAAACTTTGGACCATGCTGGCCATTTAAGTCGATGTGGTAGAGCTTCTTCTGCCATAAAGCTTGGGCGATTCCGTGAACAAAGTTAAGCCCGGCCATTTGCTCGTGGCCAACCTCTGGGTTTAGACCAACCAGCTCTGGGCGATCCAGAGTATAAATAAAAGCTAAAGCATGCCCAATAGTTGGCAAGAAAATATCGCCGCGAGGTTCGTTGGGCTTAGGTTCGATTGCAAACTTAATGTCATAACCATTATCGGTTACGAACTCGCCCAGAGTATTTAAAGCTTCACGGAAGCGATCGAGTGCAACATAGGCATCTTTTGCGCCATCGGACTCAGCGCCTTCGCGCCCACCCCAACAGACGTAAGTTTTGGCACCAAGTTCTACTGCGAGTTCAATATTTTTCATTACTTTGCGGAGTGCAAAGCGACGAATATCCTTATCATTGGATGTAAATGCACCATCTTTAAAAACTGGGTGGGTAAATAAATTTGTTGTTGCCATTGGCACTTTCATTCCAGTTTCTGCGAGCGCTTTTTTAAATCGATCAATGTGCATTCGGCGTGCACCTTCATCACTTCCGAAGGGAATCAAATCATCATCGTGGAAAGTCACTCCATGGGCACCACGCGCCGCAAGCTCATTGACGGTACGGACAGGATCTAGGGCGCCGCGCGTTGCATCTCCAAAAGGGTCGCGGGCTTGCCAACCCACGGTCCAGAGACCGAAAGTGAACTTATCTGCAGGTGTTGGTGTCAATGACATGGCGTTAAGCCTTTCTTATCAATGGTTACATCAATGGCAGCGGCTGGCCGTTTTGATACATCGCTAACTTACCTCTAATCTTGGTGCCTATCCATTTCTGTGAGATCTTTGCGCCGAAGTGAGTTAGCGGGAGTGGTGAAATGGCAGACACGCAGGTCTTAGGAACCTGTGTCTTCGGACGTGAGGGTTCAAGTCCCTTCTCCCGCACAATTGTGATGTCTCGGGACATCGGTAACAGATGTCCTGAGACATCGGTGACGATTTTAGTTCTTCTGATCCACTGCCTTTGAAGGTGAATCTGGAATGATGTAGGCCCAGTATGTTTTTCCAGG
>JANLPM010000279.1:0-1925 GCA_031367265.1 Actinomycetes bacterium | reverse complement strand
ATTCAATACGCTAGTGCGCAGGCGCGCGCATATATTTTTTCCTACCGTGCGGGCGCATCATGACCTATAACGCTGGTACTGGCTGATATAACCCTCGGCGTGTCGGGGTTATTCCCCACTCACTTGGGCGATTTCTATCTCTTTAGCTAGGCCTGCGTCAACTCGAGCGTGAATGAGAGTTCCGGCCTCGGCGTACTCTTCGGAAAAAATCTCTCCATGTTCATGGATTGCATGAACCAGATCACCTCGATTATAGGGAATTACCGCAGTAATTTCGATCTTTGGGCGTGGAAGTGAGCCTTCAATGGCTCGAACGAGAGCTTCGATGCCAAAACCGGTTCGCACCGAGAAAGCAAAGCTATTGGGCTCACTTCTCAATAAACCCATCACCATCTGCGGATCTGCAATATCGACTTTGTTGATGGCAATAATCTCAGGAATCTCGGCGCCACCGATTTCCTGAATAACCTGGCGAACTGCACGAATCTGCTCGAAAGGGTCCGAATGTGATCCATCAACTACATGAACTATTACATCGGCCCCTGAGACTTCTTCTAACGTGGATTTAAAGGCGTCGATCAATTGATGCGGCAAGTGACGTACAAATCCCACAGTATCGGTCAATGTATAAATACGGCCATCACGTGTCTGGGATTGCCGGACTGTCGGGTCCAACGTGGCAAAGAGTGCATTTTCAACTAGCACTCCGGCATTGGTCAAGCAATTAAGTAAAGATGACTTGCCAGCGTTTGTATAGCCGGCGATTGCAACTGATGGAATATTAAAACGTTTGCGCTCTTGGCGTTTAGTATCTCGGGAAGTTTTCATCGCAGCGATTTCACCACGAAGTTTTGCCATCTTGTCACGAATCCGGCGGCGATCCGTTTCAATCTTAGTTTCACCTGGTCCACGCCCCCCGATACCGGCACCACCTGCGGCGCGGCCACCAACTTGGCGAGAGAGTGAATCTCCCCAGCCGCGAAGGCGTGGGAGTAGATATGCAATCTGGGCTAATTCTACTTGTGCCTTTCCCTCTTTACTTTTGGCATGCTGAGCAAAAATATCTAAAATCAAAGCGGTACGATCAACGACCTTCACTTTTACTTTCTCTTCCAACTGGCGAAGTTGTGATGGTGATAGCTCGCCATCACAAATTACCGTGTCGGCACCACTTGCAATAACAACTTGTCGAAGCTCCTCTACTTTTCCAGAGCCAATGTATGTCGCTGGATCGGGTTTATCGCGCCGCTGAATTAAGCCCTCCAAGACTTCGGAGCCTGCAGTCTCGGCTAAGGCTTTTAACTCTGCTAATGAATTCTCTGCCATGAGTGAAGTACCCTCGGTCCACACTCCAACTAAGACCACGCGCTCTAATTGAAGTTGGCGATATTCGGCCTCAGAAATATCTTGAAGTTCGGTCGAAAAACCTTTAACGCGTCGGAGTGCATGCCGTTCGGAAAGTTCAAGTGTTTGCTCCTCAACTTTCTCACTTTCATTGGAATCGAATTCGGCAGCAAGGCGAGCGCTATCACGCATAAGCGCCTCGAACTCATCACCAACATCTGATTTAGGCAAGTAAAAACCCCGTTATATCTACATCTTTGACGAGTACTGCTGGGCCAATCAACGTGGCATTAGCATGACCATCAATCGAGACCACTAAACGCCCGCCAGGAGGATTAATAATCCAACTAGTTGGTAAACGCTCCTTAATACGAAGGGAGGCAGCAAATGCCACTGCGCATGTGCCGGTTCCACAGGAGCGTGTTTCACCGCTACCTCGCTCATACACACGCATGGAGAGTTCGTGATCGCCAGTAATCTGAACAAACTCAACATTAACTCCTTCGGGATATGAATCACGCGGGCGAACAACTGGTGGGGCATTCATTGGACCAACGTCCTTGATATCGTCAACAAATACG
>JANLPM010000255.1:0-6586 GCA_031367265.1 Actinomycetes bacterium | reverse complement strand
GAACAAAGCTTAAGAAGGCAGTTGCTTAAAGAATTAATTTCAAAGTATTAAAGTAGGCGTGAGATTAAACTCTTACGCCTACTTTTATATTTGTAACTTCTTATGGATAGAGACCACGTAGTTTGTGTGCTTCAGCAACTCTGGCAACACCTAACATATGGGCCGCTTCGCGCCAAGTAGCCTTTCGACTGGTAGCCATATCTTCAACTTCGTTAAAAGCCTTCATTAAAATACGATTCAAGTTGATTCTTACTTCATCGGCGTCCCAGGCATAGTTTTGTTTATCTTGAACCCATTCAAAGTAAGAAACAATGACGCCACCTGAGTTAGCTAAAATATCGGGAACAACGAGAATACCTTTCTCATTTAAAATCGCATCGCCCTCAGGTGAAGTCGGAGCATTCGCGCCTTCAACTACAATTTTGGCCTTAATGCCAACTGCCGTCTGTCCCGTAATTGAATCGGAAAGTGCTGCCGGGATAAGAACATCTACATCCAAATGGAGTAGTTCAAGGTTGCTCAAACGATCTGTACCTGGCGCATCTAAATTTTTGTGTGTTAAGAAATGAGACCACAGTTGCGTTACATTCTTAAAACCAATGACTGCTCCGTTAACGTCGCTGACTGCCACAATTTTTAGCCCCATATTCTCAAGTGCGACTGCGGCCCAGTAGCCAACTTTTCCAAATCCTTGTATCGCTACTGTTGCACCGACTGGGTTGATACCGCGCATGCGCAACGCCTCGCGAGTTGAGATTGCAACACCGTCACCAGTAGCTGAGTTACGACCTAGCGAACCGCCCAGAACAATTGGCTTACCAGTGACTACGCCAGGTACCGAAAAACCGGCATTGACCGAGTATGTATCCATCATCCATGCCATGTTGCGCTCATCGGTGCCAACATCGGGTGCTGGAATATCTCGCTCCGGTCCGATAATTGGCAAAATCTCTGAAGTGTATCGGCGCGTTAACCGCTCGTTTTCTCGGTCCGACAAGGTCGATGCATCGACAGCGATTCCACCTTTAGCCCCACCAAAAGGCAGGTTAGTTAAGGCACATTTCCACGTCATTAACATGGCAAGGGCGATGGTTTCTTCTAGATCGATTTGTGGGTGAAAGCGAACTCCACCTTTTGATGGACCGCGCGTAGTTGAGTATTGGACTCGAAATCCCTTATACATTTCGACTTTGTCGTTGTCGCGTCGTAAGGGGACGGCTACTTCTAAAATTCGCCGTGGTGTTGAAAGTGTTTGCCAATCATTTTCTGAAAGGCCTAGTTGATCTACTGCCGTGCGCAATTGCGCGCGCGCAGTTTCGAAAGCTGACTCCATTGTCATACGATGAATCTATGGGAAATAACTCAATTACCCAAATTTGACGGGGGAGTGTTGAATTTTTAGAGTGTTGACACTTGGAGTTTAGCTTTTTCTATCCACGTTGGATTAATTTCTACACCCCAGCCTGGCGCCGATGGAATATCGATTTTACCATCGGCGATAGTGAAAGGATTGCCGAGAAATAAATCTTTTTGCCAAGGATAATAATCGATGCCTTCGACTGAAAACTCTAAATATTTTCCGGGATTAGGAATTGCACCTAGCAAATGCATTGTACAAATAGTTACTAACGAAAGATTCGCGCTATGAGGAGTAATTGATAGGCCAGCTTTATGCGCCATTTCTACAACTTTTAATGTTCGCCAGATGCCACCCATATACATAATGTCAGGCTGTAAAATATCGACGGCTCGAATGTCAATCATTTTTTGCCAAACATCTAAATTCCAATCTTGCTCTCCACCCGATACGTCGATTGAAAGCGCATCGGTGACTTGTTTTGTTTCTTCGAGTTCCCAGTATTTACATGGCTCTTCAAAGTGTGAGACGCCTTCGGCTTCCAGCAATTTACCTACCTCAATGGCACGCCTCGGCGAAAAGCCGCTATTGCCATCGACCAATTTTGAGACTCCTTCCCCAAGGGCGCGGGAGACTATCGGTATCACCTCTTCAGTACGACCCGGCCATTCATCGACATCATTTCCACATTCGGCGCCTACTCGCCACTTAAATGCGTCAAATCCAAACTCATCGCGCAGTTGCACAAATCGCTGTGCCTCTTGTTGGGGAGTTACATTGCGTTTCATTGAGGATGCGTAGGTGCGAAGTTTCTTGGGCGCTCCGCCCAAGAGTTCGACAACGGGTTTTCCTTCTGCACGTCCACGCAAATCCCATAGCGCGGTATCTAATCCCGCATTGGCACGGCAGCGATAACTTCCAGGGAATTTATGTTCGCGGGCTTCGACAAAGGTGATGAGTGCCCCAATATCAGAGGCATCCTTACCTAGCACCCAAGGGGCGACTTGACGATGGAAGACCTGTGCAGTTATATCGGCGTTGTATGTGGATGTTTGACCCCATCCAAAGTAACCAGCAGAGGTTGTTACTTTTACAAAGCAGACGAACTCATCACTAAAAGTCTCAAGCTTTGTAATCGTTCCAAAAATCATCCCACAGCTTTCACAAATACTGGCAGATCTAATAATGTGACGTCGACCCTTGCCCCCGCCACTAGTCCCATTGCATCAGGGCTGGGTAGTTGAGCGGTGACACGAGATCCGTCGGGCAGTAAAATACCCATTCGGCAGGTTGCCCCAAGAAAGCTTGCCGAAAAGACCGTGGCGCTTCCTGATTTATTAGCAGCCACGTCAAGGCTTTCAGGCCGCACCAATGCAATACCCATTCCTGAAGTGATAGATCCGGGAAGGGTTTTAACAATCCCACCGAGAACCTCAATCGTGCCTGCAGTTACTTTTCCTGCAATTGGATTAGTGAGCCCTACAAATTCGGCAACGAAGGCGGTATTGGGGCGGTCGTAAAGTTCGGCAGGAGCGGCAATTTGCTCTAATTGGCCATTGCGCATAACCCCGACACGATCAGCGATGCTTAGTGCCTCTTCTTGATCGTGAGTTACAAATAAAGTCGTTGTTCCCAGCTCCATTTGAATACGGCGAATCTCTTCACGTAATTGGGTTCGAACTTTGGCATCAAGAGCTGAAAGTGGTTCGTCAAGTAGTAATACTTTTGGCGAAATCGCCAGTGCGCGAGCAAGTGCCACCCTCTGTTGTTGCCCACCAGATAATTGGTAAGGGTAATGGTTTACGTGAGTGGACAGTCCAACGAGTTCAAGGAGTTCGGAAGATCGCGCCTTGCGTTTGTCTCCAGCCGTCTTATGTGCGCGCAGCTTTAAACCATATTCCACGTTATCTCGCGCCGTCATATGTGGGAACAATGAGTAAGCTTGAAATACCATTCCCATTCCACGTTTATTTGCGTTTTGAAAAGTCACATCCTTACCATCTACAATCATTTGACCACGGTCGAGAACCTGTAAACCTGCTAAAGCGCGCAATGCCGTCGTTTTGCCACAGCCTGATGGACCGAGCAACGCTACTAGTTCACCTTCGGCGATATCAAGAGTTAAGCCGTCAAGAGCTTTGACTTTGCCGAAGTACTTAGCAAGATCTACTAACTGTACATATGCTGGTGAACTCAACTAATGGGTCCTTATCTATTAGGCGATATCAACATCAAGGACAGTACCTTGACGCTTTTTGGTAGGAATAATTAAGAGCAAGAAAATAACGAAGAGAAGCGAAGCTAGAGATACGGCGACTGCGACATTTCCATTTGTACGGCCGATTTGCGCTATGACAACTTGGAAAGTCTTGAAGTTAAGGATATTTGAAATCGTGTACTCACCTAAAACCAGTGCAATTGCAATAAACGAACCGTTCACAATCCCGGTCTTTATTGTTGGCATAATTATTCCAAAAATTACTCGAGTAATTGTTGCACCTAGTGTTGTTGCCGCTTCGGCTAGCGTATGAATATCTACGGCATCTAGCGCTGCAGAGAGTGAGCGATATGTGTAGGGCAGAATTAACATTGAATAAACACCAGCCAAAGTTATCGGCGACTCACTCAAGTTTATTGAAATCCAACGATAGAGCGGCGCGATACCGACCACAATAACGATAGCTGGAATTGCCAACGGTAACAGGCATAACAATTCAAATGGCCGGCGTAGAGCTGGGAGCTTAAGGTGAACCCAAATAGCTGTTGGCACAATTAGAAAGAGAATAAGAGCCATTACAATTGCGGCGGTAATTAATGAGCGAGTTACCGCAGGCAAAAGATCGGGTTGAGATGCAATCAGTTTCCATGCTCGAAATGTTCTACCCTTATCAGCAAGTCCAAATGGTTTAGTAGAAAAATCAAACATCGCATATAGCGGAACCAATAGATACAGTGCGACCACAAAGATGATCGTCCAGCGCCAAAGACGCACGCCAATTGACTGTCTCACCGCTTTTGCTCCCATTTACTTACTTTGCGACGAAGCAGCGCGTAAAGACCCATAACAATAATCACCACAATGACCATAAATAAGGATAGGGATTTAGCCTCAGCTGGATTTGATCCACCTGTTTCACTAGTTAAGGCAGTTGCAATCTCGAGTGGGGTTAAAAAATCAGATAAATTTATTAGAGTATTTGCCGTGGCATATGCCGAAAATGAGTTAACAAAAAGCAAAAGGGCGGCCCCGGCAAAAGAGGGTGTGAGAATTGGGATTCCAATTCTGAGCCAGTATTCATGGGCTTTCCCGCCTAGCGCATCAGAGGCTTCACGCCATTGGGGTTTTAGATTCTCTAAAGTAGGCAGGAAAACTAAAACCATGAGTGGGATCTGGAAAAAGGTGTAAAGCACACTCAATCCCGTTTTTCCATAAAGCCAAGTTGAATCGGCTAGGAAGGAGTTAGGTAAAAATTTAACTGCCAAGGTAGAAACTAAACCATTGAAACCAAAAGTTGCTAAAAATGCAAAGGTGAGCATTACGCCACCGAATTGCGCTAAAACACTACTGAGTGCAACCGAGATTTTGTAAAAGAAACTTCCTGGTTTTCCAGTAACAACTGCCCATGCAAAAAGACCACCGAGGATTGCACCAACGATTGCTGTTTTAGCTGAAACCTCAAGAGAGTTAGCAAAGGCGTGCCGAGCAACTCGCGAATAGAAGACCTCCCTTAACACGGTAGTGCTGAAATTGCTGTGGTTATCTTTGAAAGCGCCAGATACAACGTTCCATGTAGGGTATAAAAGAAAGAGTCCACTAAAAATTAGAAAAGGTAAAACTCCGAGATAGGCAGTTCTGCCACGCCAATACCGAGAACCGGCCCTGCCATTGGCAGAACCGGTTCTCGTATATTGAAGTTGAGTCAATTACTTGATCTCTTTTTTAATTTGTTCCTACTGCTGCCGGCCACGCTGTCTTTAGATACACACGAGCTGCGGCAGTTTGTGCGGCAGTTGCTTTTTCAGCAACCACTTTGCTAGTTCCGATAGAGCCCTTACCTGCAGCAGAGGCACGACCAGTTTTTAGCATATGAATCCAAAGAGTTGGAGTTGCTCCACCCTTTGCCCAGATTTCTGCGCCAGTTTCACCAAGTGTGTACTCCAGCCACAGACGCGCACATGCTGGGTGCGGAGCCCAAGCTGAAATTGCACTGTTGTATGTAGAGCCAACGGCAGCTGGTGTGTACATCTTCCATACTTTGCCAGCTGCGGCAAATTGCTTAATGACGCCTGCTTGAATGTATCCATTATCAATGACAACTGGAGTTTGTCCAGATGCGATTGTGGCTTCCGTTGGATTAACGTTAATGAAGTTACCGGCGGCTTTTAACTTAGCGAAGAATGCGACGCCCTTTGTTACATCATCAAAAGTTCCACCCAGAGCTTTATTAATCATGAAGATACCGTTCATCGCAGCAGAAGAGCCGAGTGGATCACCATTAAGAGCAATCTTGCCCTTGAATTTTGGATCCAAAAGATCATCGAGCTTTGTAATAGTGCCCAACGCTCCGCTGTATCCAATTGTCATTGTTCCTGTGTAGTTAGGCGAGACTTGAGCAGATGGATCAACTGATTGGGCAAACTGTAAATAGCCCCATGACTTTGCCCGATAAGGTGCAAATGTTCCGGTGTTGAGATACTTCCCGGCTACTGCTAATCCGATGTCGAAGACGTCAGGGGAGCGATTTGTACCTTTGTTGGTAACCGCGGCATCGATTTCCTCTTGCGAAGAACCTTCTGGGTTGGCTTCATCAATCTTGACGCCATAAGTAGCTTTAAATCCCGTAATCATGTCACCGTAGTTTGCCCAATAGAGAGGCAAGGCAATGACATTTAACTGCCCTTCTTTTTTACAAGCGGCAACTAATCCACTCATACCTCCACCTTGCGAGGCGTTGGTAATCTTTGAGTAATCTCTAGCAGCCGATGCAGACGACGTACTTAATACAGGAATCGCAAGAGCAACAATAAGTGCTGCCGCAAGGGATCCTCTAGTAATTTTTGAAACCTTCACTCAGTTCCTCCTATTTGTAAGTGGTATGTGTTTTCCTCATACATCCTGATCGTTTGTAATACACGTGTTGATTACATACGACTTGGAATTTTGTACTTACGCAGATTCGTTCTTAGTCGAAGACCAAAACGTTTCGCGCTCCTTCACCAGCCCTTAAT
>JANLPM010000252.1:0-4265 GCA_031367265.1 Actinomycetes bacterium | reverse complement strand
GAGCTGCGGGTTTTGCCGCTGATGTGAGTGGAAGTGAGCCTTCGCTCGAATTTCTGGCCCGCCGACTACATCTACCTGTCTATGCCCCGCATAACGCTCTCGGTGATGCGCTCACTACCGCCGTGGTATTCCTTGCTTTGGCAACAGAGCTTGAACGAGTGCAGTTAGCTAAAGGCGCATCAGGACTCACTCTGGGAAAGCTACTTGAGATTTCCGCGAAAAATGCAAGAGGGTAATGTGCTTGACCAGAGTTAATGGGCTAAAGGGCCCAGCTAAATGTACACATTAATTAGCAAAGAGATTTAAATTAGTAAGAGATGGCCATAATGCAAAGAGAATTGATATCGGCAGAATAAGGAAGACGACCGGAATCATCATAGAGATTTCAGCTTTACCGGCCGCGTTCATCACTATATTGCGCTGATTCCCCCTAGCTTCCACTGCATGGCGCGAGAGAACTTCTATTAACGGCGCACCGCGCAGCGTTGCAGTAACTATTGCATCGATAAATCTTCGGATCATAACTGACTTAACACGGCGCCCCATCGAATCTAAACTTATGTGAAGCGGTTCTCCGTGCCGAACATCCCGGATGACTGAGCCAAATTCTTTTGCGAGTTCCCCATGCGCAGACTGGGCAATGCGTAGCATCGCACTCATTGGAGTTTCACCCGCCGCAATAGCAAGGGTGAGCATCTCTACAACTGCCGGAAATTCAGCTTCAATCATTTGGCGACGTTTTTTAACTTGGCCTGCCAGCTCTCTATCGATTAGCACAAAGACCAGAGTTCCAATAAGTCCACCAAATAGAAGCGCGGAAAAAGGAGAATGACGTGAGATAAGAAGTAGAACCATTCCCATTGTCGTACTTGCTGCACAGAAACCAAACTGGCGAATTCGAAAGTTTTGATAGTCCAGTTCGGTTCCTTTACCGAGCTCTTCTAAACGCAGATGAATACCGCGCTTATCGCGAGTTTTAGATGCACCAACTTTAGCGCGCCGTTCTAACTCCCTAAATGGATCAACGTGGGAATCGAGCATAAAGAGAAGGCCACCTGGAATGGAAAAGAGCATTGCGATGAAAATAATTGTGAACATCATTGGCTCCTTTGGGATGCGCCAGTAAATACTCGCGGTGTTTGAGGCAAGCGACCTAAGCGATTCATCCACATATATGCAATGGCAGTCATCACTAGGCCAGCAATCAAAATTGCGCCTCCTGTTGGAGTTGAATATGCCGCTGCTGTACTTGGCTGGGTAGAAAGTAAGAGAAGGAGAATCCACGGAGCTGCCGCTGAAAGGTGAGCTGAGTTTTTAATCCATCCATGTTTGACTTCGATTTCGCGGCGGAGAGCTAAATCTTGGCGTAGGAAATCTCCCAAAGTTCGCAGAATTGCTAATAGTTCGCTTCCACCCAAAGCTTTAGATATTAATAGCGCTTCAAAAATTTGATCACTGCCATGGTGGTGAAAAAGCTCTTTTAATTCACCAATTGCCTCGCCCACATCGCCATGGCGTTGCAACGAAGTTCGGAACTGCGTAAAGGCTGGCCGGAGAATTTCTGGTCCACGAGTTGAAAGCCCGGCTAGTGATTCAGTTAAGGATAAACCAGATTGGATACCCGACATTAAGTGGTCAATAACTTCGGGCCATGCGGCAACAAGAGCTGATTCGTCGTGCAAATTTTTACTACGCAAGGTAATAAAAGTAATTCCAGCAACGAGTGTGCCAAATGCTAAGGCGATTGAAATTGCACCAGTGATTAAAAAGATAAGACCTACCGTGGCCGATGAGAATGCAAGTGTGCGCAGTTTAATTGTCACTGGCGCCACCATGTTTCAAGGGGAGCTCCAATTGCGGCGAACTTGTCGGAATGTGGAAGTGTTCCAATTCCACGATCGTAATCGCGGCCATTCCAATTCCAAAGAGTTTCGATTTCAGCCCGATCATTTTCATATCTACCAGTTAAGGCGGAAATCTCGTTTATGCGTCGCATTCCACTGTGGTCAAGCGTGACATGAACGATTAAATCAAAGGCCGATGCGACGGTTGGCGCAATGAATTTATGGGAAATGTTCTCACCGGCCAATAGTGGAAGCGTTTGAAGTTTGATAATCGCATCACGGGGGGAGTTGGCATGCAAAGTCCCCATGCCAGGAAGACCAGAATTAAGTGCGATGAGAAGATCTAGCGCTTCGGCTTCGCGAACTTCACCCACGATGATGCGTGACGGACGCATTCGCAATGACTCTTTAATTAATCTGCGCAGTGGAATCTCGCCCTCACCTTGCAAATTTGCGCTACGGGTTTGTAGTGCAACAACATCGGGAAGTTGTGGACTTAGTTCGAATACTTCTTCGATAGTGACAACACGCTCGGTGCGCGGAATCGCTCCTGCTAATGCATTGAGCATCGTAGTTTTTCCTGATTGCGTACCGCCACTTACCAAAATATTTAAGCCAGCTCGCACAGAATTCTTTAGCGCCGTAGCAATAAATGGTGTCATGACACCGCGCTCGACCAAATCATCGACACCCAAATTACGCATCAAATGCTTGCGAATATTTACCGCCCAATGTTGCGCAGTTATTTCGGGAATCGCGACATGTAAGCGAGAGCCATCAGGCAGACGGGCATCAACAAATGGATGCGAAAGATCTAAGCGGCGACCACTCCACATCAATGCTCGCTCAACGATGTTTCGCACTTCTTCAGAAGTTAGAAGTAGGTTGGTTAACTCACTCTTCCCAGCTCGCGCGATAAAAATACGTTCAGGAGAGTTAATCCAAATCTCTTCTATTGTGGGATCACCCATGAATGGCGCGATTGCCCCAAAAGTTATATCTATGTCTAGGTCCATATGGGGAATCTAGGTGAGTGACTAAGCGTTACACCCAATTCTCTTTCAATGCGTGGATAAAGGCTCGAGATCTAATCGATTAAGTAGTTCAAGCCCGTTTTCACCGTGAGTTGCGGTCACCATGGCCAGAGAAATACGAAGTGTCTGATTTACCGACAGCGATTGACTTGCGTGCAGGCGAGACATCAACTGCTGAGCTGGAATGTGGCCGCCGCTAATCAAAATCACGCACTCGTTCGTGCCTAAACGACCAATACAGTCCTCGGTTCTAGTCAATTCGCGAAGTTGGCAGGAAAAGCGCAGGACATCCTCGGCGCCGACTACCGAGTTATTTTGGCCAATGAGATGCCTTTCAAAAATAATTTTTACGGCGCTTATAAGTATCTGGGTGCGAGAAGAGAGTGCGATCTCACGGCGCAATTGCTCATAAAAAAATGCCGGCGCCGCTAAATGTGTCTGCGAATCATGAATCCCATCATGAGAATATGGCCAACCATTTTCAGGTGCATAAGTTAATCTCGTCCCCATGGCACAGGATCCTTCCAAGGCAGCCAAGGCGCGCACAGTAGTGGCATCCCTACTCATCGTTGAATCGGCGGTGATCGGGGCCTTGGGTGTGTGGTTAATTGTTCTTACGATTACTGCCGATAGCTTTGAATTTCTTCCTCTGCTAGGAGTACTGCTATTTATTGCGCTTGGAAGCGGCGGTCTTGCAATATCGGCAGTGGGTTATCGTCGCGGAAAATATTTCGGACGCTCGCCAGCGGTCCTGGCTAACTTAATCGCCCTTGGCGTCGTCTCATATCAAATTCAAGCCGGCCTATGGTTTATCGCGGTTCCAATTGCCGTGCTCGCCACTGCGACATTGGCCGCAGCGCTGCGCGCGATACCTGAGTAATTTCAATTCGGAGCAACTGCGCTCTGCCGATAGGCTTGCCCACGTTCTACGCAGAAGGGGTTCGCCAGTGTCGGCACAGGATTTTGGTGCAAATGATTGGCTCGTCGATGAGATGTACGAGCATTATTTAGTCGACCCAACATCGGTTGACCCTTCCTGGGTTGAGTACTTTAAAACAAATAAGCCGGGCTCTGCCGTAGCATCCACACAATCCACGGCGCAATCCACTTCAACTATTTCAAAGGGAACCCCACCGATTCCAAAGGCGCAAGCGCCAGCGCCAACGCCAGTTGCATCTCCATCGGCTCCAGCTGTGGAAGTTACACCCATTGTTTTACCCACCCAGGCGAATCAAAGCACACCTCTTGCCCAACCGGTTGTTACCGATACACCAACCCCGCAACCAACACCTTCCGATCCAATTCTTAAACCCGCTCCCGTATTAGCAGCGCCTAGTGCGTCCACCCTAGAACCAATCCGTGGCGTTGGGGCCCGAGTTGTTCAAAG
>JANLPM010000219.1:0-4544 GCA_031367265.1 Actinomycetes bacterium | reverse complement strand
AACTCCGTGCGTTGAACGAACTACTTTGTCATGACTCCAACGGTCGCGATAGAAGTCATCACCTTCGCGGCCGCCGCTTTTTGTAACGGTGCGAAGATCATCAGATACAACTCCTTTAGAAAAATACCTTCCAAGTTTGACTAGTGATTCTTCAAGAGCTACTCCAGAGGTTTTTTCACTTTTCATGTGCCAAGTCTCGCTCGCGGAGCCCGCTAAAAGAATAGGTCTTAAGACCCTATTTTCTCGGGGTTCTCTCAGACAGGCTTTGCCTAGGATTTAATTCATGGGGGACATGTGAAACAGAGAGCAGGAGCAGGGCGAGTATTAACGCTCTCAACATTTGCATTTACGCTGATGTTTGCGGTCTGGTTAATGTTTGGAGTTCTTGGAATCCCAATTCAAAAAGAGTTTGGAATCTCGGATTCGCAGTTAGCCTGGCTCTCATCGGTCGCAATCCTCAATGGCTCGATTTGGCGCCTATTTCTAGGTGTTCTCGCCGATCGCATCGGGGGGAAAAAAGTAACTGTAATGATGTTATTCGTAACTGCAATACCTGCATATTTGTTGGCGCATATCGAACTTACTTATACGTGGCTCCTTGTTTTAGCTTTCTTCGTTGGCTTTGCCGGAAATCTATTCAGTGTTGGTGTCGCTTGGAATTCGCACTGGTTTGACCGAAACCGGCAAGGCTTTGCGTTAGGTGTATTTGGTGCCGGAAATGTTGGTGCATCGGCCACAAAATTTATTGGTCCTGCTGTCATCGCAAGCACAATTGGTGGTTCTTATCTCGGTGGAATTATCCCAGGAGGTTGGCGTTTTGTACCGGCGTTGTATTCAATTCTTCTTGTTATAACAGCATTTGCGATTTTCTTTTTTACGCCCGCAGACTCAGAGAATCTTCAAACCTCAAAATCTCTTCGCCAAATGTTTACGCCTTTAAAGTATGTTCAAGTATGGAGATTTAGTTTTTATTATGTGGTGGTTTTTGGTGCCTACGTTGCACTCGCGTCATGGATGCCAAAGTATTACGTCTCGGTTTATGGTTTAAATCTCCACGATGCTGCACTCTTGACCGCACTCTTTATTTTTCCGGCATCGCTACTTCGTCCACTTGGTGGTTATATTTCAGATAAAATCGGCGCTCGACGTTTAATGTATGCAACATTCTTAACGATGTTAATTGCTCTACTTTTCTTAGCAGCGCCATTTGGCTATATTATTTTAAATACACCAGATGGTATTAAAAAAATTTTGCCTTATCATTTGGGTGTCATGCCATTTACCGCCTTACTATTTATTGTGGGCTGCTCAATGGGAATTGGTAAAGCCGCCGTCTTTAAGCACATCCCGGAGTACTTCCCTCACGATGTTGGCGCAGTTGGCGGGCTCGTAGGCACCCTTGGTGCGCTAGGTGGATTTCTCTTGCCTCCACTATTCGTATCAGTGAAAGGTTGGACTGGACTTCCACAGTCAACTTTCATTGTGCTCTTTCTCCTGACATTGGCGGCGACAATCTGGATGCACCTTGCAATTTTGAAGATGCTAAACCATGCCAGCCCTGAACTAAAGACCCAGATTGCTTACCGTGAGCCATAAATGAATGGAGATTGATATGTCGTCGCAAAAAGCCAAGAGCTCAGAGTGGTTGGAGTCCTGGAATCCCAAC
The DNA here is from genome assembly GCA_031367265.1 of Actinomycetes bacterium. Classification (GTDB taxonomy): domain Bacteria; phylum Actinomycetota; class Actinomycetes; order Nanopelagicales; family Nanopelagicaceae; genus Planktophila. Next base: position 2,878 of record JANLPM010000219.1, on the reverse strand, counting down.
ATAGAAGGTAAGTGGGATTCGAAAGTTGCCTGGAAAACACTCTGGGTGACAACATATGCATTAACCCTTGGATTTGTGAGCTGGTTCTTAGTCTCAGCGTTGGCGCCAAAGCTCAACAACATAGGTTTTAACCTCAGCAAGAAGGAGCTCTACTGGTTAGCTGCAATGCCTGGACTTGCAGGTGGTGGACTTCGTTTAATCTGGATGTTTTTACCCCCCATTCTTGGAACCCGAAAGATAGTAACTTACTCAACGGCGCTTTTAGTTCTCCCACTTGTCGGTTGGTCATTTGCTGTGCGCTCTCCATCAACTCCATACATTGCACTTTTGATTCTGGCATTCTTCTCTGGAATCGGCGGTGGTGTTTTCTCTGGTTTCATGCCGAGTACTTCATACTTTTTCCCTAAATCAAAGCAAGGCCTAGCCCTTGGTATTCAAGCAGGTGTTGGCAACTTCGGTGTCAGCATTGTTCAATTTTTCACTCCAATTATCGTTGGCTCTGCAATGTTTGGCGCAACTTTTGGTGCGCCGCAACACTTCGTCAATAAATTAAAAGGAATCGATAAATCGGTCTGGTATCAAAACGCCGGACTTATCTGGGTGCCTTTTGTCATCGTTTCAGTGATTATTTCGTGGGTATTCTTAAAGAGCGTGCCGGTGACTTCGCGTGGAGTCAAAGATCAACTAGATATTTTTAATAACAAGCACACGTGGTTAATGACCGTGCTGTACTTTATGACTTTTGGAACTTTCTCAGGTTTCTCTGCTCAATTTGGTTTACTTATCAAAAATCTCTTTGGCGAATTTGCTAATGCACCCGATCCCGTTAAGTACGCCTTCTTCGGACCCCTTATTGGATCTGTTGCCCGGGTTATAAGTGGACCTGTGGCGGATCGATTGGGCGGCGGAATTCTTACTTTCGTCTCCGGCATTGGTATTACCGCTTCTGCAATATTCACGTCGGCTCAATTGGCTCCGTCAAGTAGTAATGACTTCATGAAATTCTTCTGGGGCATGATGGCAATCTTCCTCTTTGCCGGCGTTGGAAATGCAAGTACGTTCAAGCAGATGCCGATGATCTTCGCCCCACGACAGGCTGGCAGTGTCATTGGTTGGACCGCGGCCATCGCCGCCTTTGGGCCATTTATTTTTGGTGTTCTTCTTTCAATAGTCGCGCCTCAAGGGTTTTTTCAAGGCGTCGCACTCTTTGGACTCCTTGGAACCTGCCTCGCTTGGTGGTTCTATGTGCGCAAGAACGTCGTCGCTAAAAGCTAAAGGCTAACTCGTCATTCCGGGTGATATTGGGCAGACTCAAGACATGGATATCACCCGGCTGAACGCGCTTTCTGATGCCGTGTTAGATATCGCCACTGGTAAGGATTTAAAAACCTCACTAAAGCGACTCATTCACAACGCCGTACTTATAACTGACTGTACCTATGGTGCACTCGGTTCGATTACACCAGATGGAAATCTTGAAGATTTTACATATGTCGGAATGAGCGATGAAACTGCTGATGAGATCGACACTTTTCCGCAAGGACGTGGACTCCTTGGACATTTACTCAAAGTTCCACAACCACTTCGTGTTTCAGTAATTAAAGATCACCCATCCTCTAGCGGATTCCCAAAAGGCCATCCCTCCATGTCGGGTTTTCTCGGTGTACCCATTCTCATTCGGGAAGAGGTCTATGGAAGCCTCTATTTGACACAAAAGCGCAACGGCCAAGATTTTACTGACGAAGATGAAAAACTCGTAGTCGTTTTAGCTTCGGCGGCTGGCATTGCCATTGATAACTATCGCGGACATATTGCACAAAACCAGGTCGGTGTCTTAGCCGAGCGCGAACGGATAGCCCGTGATTTACATGATTTAGTAATTCAAAGAATTTTTGCCTCCGGAATATCGTTGCAATCGGTCGGGAGCGACTCATCAATTTCAAAAGAGTCTTCGGTAAAAATAAATGAAGTTTTGGAAAATCTAGATTCAACCGTACAGCAGATTCGGACAACAATTTTTGCACTCCACAATGAACACCCCATTGCTGACATTCGTACCTTGATATTAAGTGAGGTTGCTTCCTTAAGCGCAGTTGCTGGTTTCCAAATTTCCTGCTCTTTTCAAGGTCCAATTGATACATTGATTGGAGAAGAACTTGCTGGCCAAGTGCTTCCAGTTACCCGTGAACTCATTACTAACGCGATTCGACATGCAGAAGCGACTTCTATCGATCTAGTCGTAATCGCAAATCAAACATATTGTGAAATACGAGTCGTGGATAATGGCAATGGGTATGAGCCCGGCGAACGAAAAAGTGGCCTATTAAATCTGGAGCGACGTGCACAAGCTAGGGGTGGAGAGTTCGAAATTCTTAAAGATGAAAACTCAGGTACTAAAACGATGTGGCGAGCAAGCCTCTAACTTCGGGTCACATTTAAGCGCACGGCAAGCGCCGCAGCTTGAGTGCGTCGCTCAAGACCTAATTTTCTGAGTAGTGATGAGACGTAATTTTTGACGGTTTTTTCAGCTAAAAACATATTTTTTGCGATCTCTCTATTTGTCATTCCTTGGCCAATAAACTCAAGAACGTGTGATTCTTGATCAGTTAACTCGTAAATTTCACTAGCTGGGTTCTTGTTCTGACGTAAACGATTAGTGACAGAAGAAATTAATTTCGTATCGAGAAAACTCTCGCCCGATGCAACTTTGCGGATAGAGGCAAGGAGTTCGAGGTTTTTAATATCTTTGATGAGGTATCCAGAAGCGCCTCCAAGTACGGCTCCTAATAAGGCCTCATCATCCTGAAAGGATGTCAACATTAAAACTTTTAGCCGAGGCTTAAGGGAAATTAACTCTCGACAAAGCTCAATACCATTT
>JANLPM010000090.1:0-4646 GCA_031367265.1 Actinomycetes bacterium | reverse complement strand
TCCCAACCGAACTCTTGGATGAAGATGGTGAAGCACTTCGCCGCATTGGTGGTGAAATCGGAGTTACAACGGGACGTGCTCGACGATGTGGTTTGTATGACGCGCCCATTGCGCGCTATGCGGTACGCGTAAATGGTTTAACTGATTTCTTTTTAACTAAATTAGATGTTTTAACGGGATGGGAAAAAATTCCAGTCTGTGTTGCCTATGAAATCGATGGCAAACGGGTAGAAGAGCTTCCAGCCTCTCAGAGCGATTTTCATCATGCAAAACCGATTTATGAGTATCTTCAAGGCTGGAGTGAAGACATTACCCAAGCAAGAAAACTGAGTGATCTCCCAAAAGCTGCGCAAGATTATGTGGCTTTTTTAGAAAAAATATCTGGCGCTCCAATAAGTGCAGTCGGAGTCGGTCCAGGGCGGGATGAAACCATTGTTGTAAAGGATTTTATTTAACAATGAAAATCCTCCTAGTCGGAAGTGGCGGTCGCGAACACGCCCTTGGATTAGGTCTACATGCAGACCCTGCCTGCACTGAACTCCATGTTGCCCCCGGTAATCCAGGAATTGCAGAGTTTGCACAGTGCCATGCAATTGACATTACTAACAATGCGCAAATCGTTGCCCTGGCAACGAAAATCAAGGCAGATTTAGTTGTCATTGGGCCTGAAGTTCCATTGGTGAATGGAGTTGCCGATGATTTACGCAGATTAAAAATCGCAGTCTTTGGACCATCAAAAGCTGCAGCCCAATTAGAGGGCTCAAAGACTTTTGCTAAAGAGGTTATGTCAGATGCGGGGGTTCTAACTGCCCACAGTTTCACATGTACAACTAAGGCAGAGTATGAAAGCGCTCTCGATACTTTTGGCGCACCGTATGTAGTCAAAGATGATGGCTTAGCGGGTGGGAAAGGTGTAGTCGTCACAGGTGATCGTCAAGAGGCGTTAGATCATGCACTGGCGTGTAAGCGTGTAGTGATAGAAGAGTATTTGGATGGACCTGAAGTTTCACTCTTTGGAATTAGTGATGGAATTTCAATTCTTGCGATGCAGCCCGCCCAAGATTTCAAGCGCGCGCATGACAATGACTCTGGACCTAATACTGGAGGAATGGGTGCTTACTCACCACTGCCTTGGGCGCCATCGGATATTATCGAAGATACACATAGACAAGTTCTTGCACCGATGATTGCTGAAATGAATGCACGTGGTACTCCCTTCATTGGATTGCTATACGCGGGTTTAGCGTTAACAAATCACGGTACGCGGGTTATCGAATTTAATGTTCGCTTTGGCGATCCAGAAACTCAAGTTTTAATTCCATTGCTCAAAACCCCGCTTGCAACACTTTTGTATAAAGCTGCAACTGCAGATCTTGCCGACACAGTTTTGGAGTGGCGCGATGAATCGGCAGTTACCGTCGTATTAGCTGCAAAGGGATATCCGCAAGCTCCGCAGAGTGGCGGACGAATCTCCGAGTTCCCAACAATTGAGAATGTGAAGATCTTTCATGCTGGCACGTCTGAAAATGGCCAAGGTTTAGTTGCCTCCGGTGGACGAGTCCTCGCAGTGACGGGAGTGGGTGCAGATTTGACTGAAGCTAGAGATCGCGCCTATCGAGCTATCAGTCAAATATCACTGCCAGGCTCCTTTTATCGAAGCGACATTGCCCTTAACGCCGCGGTAGCAGAAAAGGGGAATTAAATGGCCGATAATTCATCAGTGAGCCTCCTAGCCGATAGATATGCATCTGGCGCGATGTGCAAGATATTCGCGCCACAAGAGAAAATAATTCTTGAACGGCGATTATGGCTTTCCGTAATGCGAAATCAATCTACGTTAGGGCATCCCATTTCTGAGTCGATTATTGACGACTATAAGAAAGTAATTTTTACGGTCGACCTCGCCTCCATTGATGCTCGGGAAAAACAAACTCGCCATGATGTCAAGGCGCGCATTGAAGAGTTCAACGCTCTTGCAGGTCACGAATCAATCCATGCTGGAATGACAAGTCGAGACTTAACTGAAAATATTGAGGCACTACAGATTCGCAATGGACTCTTATTAATTAACGAGAAAGTAATTACTTTACTTGCACGCTTAGCCGAGCGAGCTATTGAATATGGGGATCTACCAATTGCTGGGCGTTCACATAATGTTCCGGCACAAATTACAACTCTTGGTAAACGTTTTGCTTCAGCGGCCGAAGAGTTACTTTTTGCATATGAACGTTTGACGGGACTACTAGAGCGCTACCCCATGCGCGGGATTAAAGGTCCAGTCGGTACCGCGCAAGACTCAATTGATTTACTTGGTTCATCCGAGGCGCACGCAGCCTTTGAAGCTGCAATTGCCAAGGAGTTGGGGTTTAATCACATTTTAGTTTCTACGGGCCAAATTTATCCACGTTCTCTTGATTATGACGTTGTTACGACCCTGGTTCAGTTAGCGGCAGCACCGTCATCACTTGCCACATCAATTCGCTTAATGGCTGGTGCTGAACTAGTAACTGAGGGATTTAAAAGCGGACAAGTTGGAAGTAGTGCCATGCCACACAAAATGAACACTCGCTCATGTGAACGCGTTAATGGTTTATCAGTCGTACTGCGCGGATATGCCTCAATGGTCAGCGAACTTGCCGGCGATCAGTGGAACGAAGGTGATGTTTCATGCAGTGTGGTCCGTCGAGTTGCAATACCAGATGCTTTTTTCGCTATTGACGGCATTTTGGAAACAATGCTGACTGTGCTTGAAGAGTTCGGAGCATTTCCAGCGGTAATTGCCGCTGAATTAGCGCGATACTTACCATTTTTAGCGACAACGAAAATATTAGTAGCCGCTGTCAAAGCCGGAGTTGGCCGAGAAGTAGCCCATGAAGTTATTAAAGAACATGCTGTGAAGGCAGTTCTAGGAATGCGCGAGGGAAAAAGTAACTCACTTCTTCACGACTTAGCCGCCGATTCCCGCCTTCCTTTAAATCGAGAAGCTTTAGAAGAATTGATTAAGGTTCCAATCGAATTTACCGGCGATGCTCGCCAGCAAATTAAGCGAGTGGTAGATCGCATCGGTGCGATTACATCAATGCACCCTGCGGCAGTGCAGTACAAACCCGGCGCTATTCGGTGAGCGGCTTCGGCCCAGCTGGTCCACCGCCAGCGCCTCTGATAGCTGGGTGGACACATCTGCGTACCGGGAAAGTCCGAGATCTATACACCAATGAAAGAAATGAAATTCTTTTGGTTGCATCCGATCGCGTATCAGCATATGACTGGGTGATGCCTACGACGATCCCAGGTAAAGGAGCAGTTCTAACACAACTATCACTATTTTGGTTTGAATTACTTGCAGACATCGTTCCCAACCATATTATTTCTACCGACGTACCAACAATCGTTGAGGACCGCGCAATAATCGTCGAGCCACTGAGTATGTTTGAGATTGAATGTGTAGCCCGTGGATATTTAACGGGCAGCGGTTGGGCCGAATACGAAAGAAGTAGCCAGGTGTGCGGAAATTCTTTACCTTCTGGGTTACTTGATGGTTCAAAACTTGCTCAAACTATTTTCACACCGGCCACTAAAGCCGAGGTTGGTGAGCACGATATAAATATTGATTTCGAAACTGCCGCGTTGCGAATCGGTACAGATGAAGTGCAATTGCTCAAGGATTTAACGGTAGCTCTGTATGACACGGCCGCTGATTTTGCGCTTAGCCGCGGGATAATTTTGGCCGATACCAAATTTGAATTTGGTAGAAATTTATCGGGCGACGTAGTTTTAGGCGATGAAGTGCTCACTCCAGATTCATCGAGGTTTTGGGAGCTCTCAACATGGGCCCCTGGTGGATCACAAGCCTCCTACGATAAACAGTTTCTACGTGATTATTTAGTGGGCAGTGGGTGGGATAGAAACAGTCCGCCCCCCGAATTACCTACTGAAATAGTTGAAAAAACCGCACGTCGATACGAAGAAGCATATTTTCGAATAACTGGTAGCGAATTCTAAAAAGGGAGAATCATACAATGGCGACGATCGTGGTAGATGTGATGTTAAAGCGGGAGATTCTAGACCCACAAGGAAATGCGGTTGCAGCTGCCCTGCCGCGTCTTGGTTTTACTTTTGCGAATTCAGTTCGACAAGGCAAGCGTTTTGAAATTGAAATCGATGGAGAGCCAACGCGTGCACAACTAGCCGAAGTTGAAAAAGCGGCTGAAGTTTTATTATCGAATCCTGTGATTGAAACATATGTAGTCAGAGTTGAAAAGTAATGCGCGTTGGAGTCATAACTTTTCCTGGAACATTGGATGATCGCGATGCTGCTCGTGCAGTCAATCGTGGTGGCGCAGAGGCAGTCGCTTTATGGCACGCCGATGCCGATTTAAAAGGCGTTGACGCAGTTATTTTGCCGGGCGGTTTTTCATATGGCGATTATCTGCGATGTGGAGCAATTTCTCGTTTTGCCCCTGTAATGAAACTTGTTATTGAAGCGTCAGAATATGGCATGCCTGTTCTTGGAATCTGTAACGGTTTTCAAGTCTTGTGTGAATCGCATTTACTTCCAGGGGCGCTAACACGAAACTCTGATCTACATTTTCTTTGTCGTGACCAAGAGATTGAAATAATTAATAATGCTACGGTTTGGACGTCAG
>JANLPM010000191.1:0-8942 GCA_031367265.1 Actinomycetes bacterium | reverse complement strand
CAATGGGGTCAACTACCTGAAGGTGCAATCATAATTAAGACACCCGTCTTATTTCCGCGCTTAGAATCGAACGCATAGAAAATATGGCTGGTCGATACGCCTTCGATCGCCCACGCGCACCACTGCCTGAGCCGCTTCCAGCTGCAACTGTAGATGCGCATGCGCACATGGAAATTATCACTAATACGTCAGCGGATTCAGATGAAGTCGGCGAAATTATTGCGCAAGCGAAATCAGTTAATGTCGATCGTATTGTTCAGGTCGGATATTCGGCAGAGCAATCGCGCTGGTGCGTGGAGGCTGCAGAAAAATGGAATACGTCTGTCTTAGCTGCCGTAGCACTACATCCAAATGAAGCGCCAATTGTCGAGGATTTAGCGTCCGATTGGGCAATCATCGCGGCCTTAGCCGAACACCCACGCGTACGTGCAATTGGAGAGACTGGTTTAGATTATTTTCGTACAGCACCAGAACTGCGAGGGCGCCAACAAGAGTCGTTTAAATGGCACATTGAGTTAGCTAAGAGAGTTAAAAAAGCCCTTGTAATCCATGATCGCGACGCTCATGAGGACGTTCTGTCAGTACTACTTGAGGTTGGGGCACCTGAAAAAACAATCTTTCACTGTTTTTCTGGAGATACGGCGATGGCAAAGAAGTGCATCGAGCGCGGCTACATACTCTCTTTTGCTGGGACATTAACTTTTAAAAATGCGCCAGAACTTCGAGATGCAGTCAAATTAGTTCCCATTGATCAATTATTGGTGGAGACAGATTCACCGTTTTTAGCGCCGATGCCGCACCGCGGTGCAGGAAATACGCCAGCACAGATCGCCCATATTGTGCGTGCCATGGCGCTCGAACGAAATACTGATGTGGGTGAACTTGCACATGCCTTGAGTAATAACGCTGAGCGATTATTCGGTTCATTCGCGCCATGACGCTTTTAGGAGCAGCGCAGATTCGAGAGTTGGCGGCAGCGCTGGATTTCAAACCATCGAAATCACTTGGTCAAAACTTTGTTATTGATTCTAATATCTGCACTAAAATTGTGCGCATTGCCGGCGTTACTAAAGATGACATAGTGTTAGAAATCGGTCCTGGTTTAGGCTCATTGACTTTAGCGCTGCTATCTACTGGCGCATCAGTAATAGCGGTTGAAATTGATGCTCGTCTTGCGAATCAACTACCGACTACAGTTGCACGGCATTTTGAACACCCCGAAAATTTAACGCTTCTCAATCAAGATGCTATGAGTTTGAACAACTTAGCAGTTCAACCCACTGTTCTAGTTGCTAATCTTCCTTATAACGTCTCGGTTCCTGTTTTATTGCACCTTCTTGAAGTATTTCCCTCGCTTCGAACTGGTGTCGTCATGGTGCAGGCTGAAGTTGCCGATCGGTTAATCGGTCGGCCTGGTACAAAAGAATATGGAATCCCATCTGTAAAGGTGGCGTGGTGGGCAGAGGTCAAAGGCGCAGGTTCAATATCACGGTCGGTTTTTTGGCCGATTCCTAATGTTGATTCTAAATTGGTGTCCTTTGTTCGCAGACCTACTCCAGGTGATGAAACAATGCGAAAACGAGTTTTTACAATTATCGACGGCGCCTTTGCACAACGTCGCAAGATGCTGCGCTCGGCACTTTCTTCCCTTTTCGGTTCATCCTCTGAAACAGAAAGAATTCTCATAGCAGCTGGCGTAGATCCGACTCTTCGTGGAGAGGCATTGAAGATTTCGGATTATTGTGCCATCGCAGCAAATGCTCCTGAGATTTTTTAGCTAAAGCGTTATAAGGTCAATTCATGCCAGTAAATAGCGTCACCGTACGGGTACCAGCGAAAGTGAATCTGCAACTCTCTGTTGGTCCGCGTGAAGTTGATGGTTTTCATAATGTTGTCACTGTTTTTCAAGCAGTCTCAATCTTTGATGAAGTTACGGTGACTTTTGCTCAACCCAAAAGCGGAGTAAGCGTCTCAATTACTGGTGATCAAAGATTTGGTGTACCTGCAGATGAAAATAATTTAGCACTTAAGGCGATCGCTTTAATGTCAAAGGAGTATGACTTAGAAGTTGATGCGCATATTGAGATTAGGAAATCGATACCGGTTGCAGGTGGAATGGCCGGCGGAAGCGCTGATGCGGCCGCGACAATTGTTGCAATAGATTATTTGTATTCACTCGGAATGAACCGTGAAGAAATGGGTGAGATTGCCGCCCAGTTAGGAAGTGATGTTCCATTTATGTTAAGCGGCGGAACTGCAATTGGCACTGGACATGGTGAGCAACTCACTGCCGCCCTTTCCCGTGGAACTTATCATTGGGTCTTAGCTGTCTCAACGTCCGGCTTATCTACTCCTGCGGTCTATAACGAGTGCGATCGATTGCGCGCTGAGTCTGAGATTTCACAACCGCAGACCAATGAACAACTTATGCAAGCACTTCTTGCCGCCGATCCAATTGCCGTTGGTGGGCACCTCGTAAATGATTTACAGTCGGCGGCCTGTTCACTTCGTCCCGCACTTCGACTTGTCCTTGATGTTGGTCAGGAGTATGGAGCGTTAGGAGCCTTAGTGTCTGGCTCTGGTCCAACCGTTGCATTTTTAGTTTCCGATGAAGAAGCCGGCCTTGATTTAGCCGTAGCCTTAACTTCCAGCGGCGTAGTCGGAAGCGTTTTACGCGCTTATGGACCAGTTGCTGGGGCAAAAATTCTCGCTTAAATTATTAGGCGCCACGTTAAGTTGGCCATGGGCAACTGTGAGCATCAATGGTCACAAGCACTCGCATTTATAAGGGAGAATACGGGTTCCGCCATTGTGTAGTGGCTAGCACATGGGCCTTTGAAGCCCAGGGTCCAGGATCGATACCTGGTGGCGGAGCGATAAGGTAAAACCGCACCGATAGACTTTCACCGTGGCCGTAGAAACTGTAATTATTCTCGCAGCAGGTGACGGAACACGGATGAAATCAAAGCAGGCAAAAGTTTTACATAGTGTTGCGGGGCGCTCGCTTTTGGGACATGTTCTCGCGGCCGTTAAGGAGTTAAATCCACGCGAAATACGCATAGTCGTAGGTGCCGGTCGCGAGAGTGTAGAAGCACATATCGCCGAGATTGCACCTACTGCAACGACCGTTTATCAGGAAAAACGTGACGGAACTGGTCACGCCGCGCAGTTAGCTTTGGCAGGCAACGAGCCTAAGGGAACTGTATTGGTTCTAACCGGTGATACCCCGATGCTTACAGGTCAGTCCTTATCGGCATTTCTTGACGCGCATGTTGATGGAAAGTTTGCAGCATCTGTATTAAGCGCCGAACACCCTGACCCATCTGGCTATGGTCGGATTATTCGCGATAGTAATGATGATTTACTTCGTATTGTTGAAGAGTTAGATGCTAGCGATGAAGAGAAATTTATTCTTGAAATTAACTCTGGAATTTACGCATTTGATGGAGCCCAGCTAGTGCATGCAATTACAAAACTGAATAATTCAAATGCGCAAGGGGAGCTCTATTTAACCGATGTTATTGGAATTTTAAATAGTGAAGGTGCCTCAATTGCGGCGATCATGATTGATGATTTCACAGAAATTTTAGGCGTGAATGATCGCGTTCAGTTAGCCGAAAGTGCAGCGCTATTACGCGAGCGAATTAATGAGTTTTGGATGCGCGAAGGAGTAACTATTATCGATCCGACAACTACGTGGATTGATTCGACAGCTATTCTTTCTAATGACGTGATAGTGCATCCAGGAAGTGCGATTCTCGGAAGAACTTCAATTGCGGCGGGCGCAGTAATTGGACCGCGCACAACCCTTACCGATTGCATAGTTAAGGAGGGAGCTTCAGTTTTGGAATCGATTGCTGTCGAAACCATGATTGGCGAAGGTGCAACTGTCGGCCCATTTACTTATTTACGAAAAGGTACGGTGCTTCAAGAATTTTCAAAAGCCGGTGCCTTTGTGGAGATGAAGAATTCAACACTCGGTACGGGTTCGAAAGTTCCGCATCTTTCATATGTTGGAGATGCCACAATCGGCGAAGGCACCAATATCGGCGCTGCTACTATTTTTGTGAATTACGATGGAGTTAACAAGCATCACACAACTGTTGGAAATCATGTTCGAATAGGCAGCGACACGATGCTAGTTGCCCCACTAACAATCGGCGATGGTGCTTATACCGCCGCGGGATCGGTAATTACCGAGGACGTTCCGGCGGGAGCGATTGGTGTTGGCAGGGCTAGGCAGAAAAATGTATTAAGTTGGGTCATGAGAAGACGTGCAGGAACAAAATCTGCACAAGCCGCCGAAGCGAGTGAGAAGGAAGGCTAAACATGGGCGAAATCCGGTTATCCTCAGAAAAACGGTTACGTTTATTTACAGGCCGTGGATATCCCGAACTAGCCGATGATGTCGCTCTGGAACTTGGCGTCGAATTAACCCCAACATCTGCATATGATTTTGCAAACGGAGAAATTTTCGTGCGCTTCGAAGAGTCAGTCCGGGGATGTGATGCTTTCGTTTTGCAGTGCCATTCAGCTCCAGTAAATAAGCAGATTATGGAACAGCTCATCATGGTGGATGCGCTTAAACGAGCTTCAGCAAAACGAATTACCGTGGTTACCCCGTTTTATGGATATGCAAGGCAAGATAAAAAGCATCGTGGTCGTGAGCCCATTTCGGCGCGATTAATGGCCGACCTCTTCAAAACCGCTGGCGCAGATCGGTTGATGGTTGTTGACCTGCATACTTCACAAATTCAAGGATTTTTCGATGGCCCAGTGGATCATTTATTTGCCCTTCCTCTGCTCGCAAATTATGTGGCCAGTAAAGTAGATCGCACTCGTGTAACAATTGTTTCACCTGACTCTGGCAGAGTTCGTGATGCTGAACGGTGGTCAGATATTTTGGGCGGATGTCCCATCGCCTTTATTCATAAAACTCGTGACCCACGTGTACCTAATGAATCTATTACTGGGCGGGTCGTTGGCGAAGTACAGGGCCAGACATGTGTAGTGATCGATGACATGATCGACACGGCAGGCACTATTACAAAGGCCGTGGATGCGCTATTTGAAGCTGGTGCTGAAGATGTAATTATCGCCGCAACACATGCCGTTTTATCTGGCCCTGCAATCGAGCGACTCAAAGAAAGTAAGGCATCGGAAGTGATTATTACCAATACTCTGCCAATTTCTGATGATCAAAAATTTGAAGGCCTCACTGTTCTTTCAATTGCGCCTCTTCTCGCCCGTGCAATCCGTGAGGTCTTTGAAGATGGCTCAGTTACCAGCCTGTTTGACGGGCTCTCGTAGCCTTAATTTGCTTAACTTCTATCCAAGCCGTTAATCTTTGCCTGTTCCGGCGAGGGTATGAATTACTTCCGTAATCGACGGTTTAGGATTTAAATCCTCATCGGAACTTTGTGAACAAACCGAAGTTTTCATTAGAGGAGTAATTCAAAATGGCAGAGATCACTATTAAAGGTGTTGTTCGTACCGAATTTGGTAAAGGCGCATCACGTCGAGCACGCCGCGATGGTTTAGTTCCTGCCGTTATCTATGGGCACGGTGAAAAACCACAACACATCACACTGCCAGCGCGCGAACTCGGTGTTGCTCTCAAGCAGTCAAATGTTTTACTTGATATTGTCATTGATGGAAAGACTGAGCTCACACTTCCGAAGGCGATTGTTCGCCATCCGCTTAAGCAGATTCTTGAACATATTGACTTAGTTCTAGTGCGCCGGGGTGAAAAGGTTGTTGTATCTGTTCCAGTTCATGCCGTAGGTGAGCATGATCGCGACGGAGTTCTTGAGCATGTGAACAACACAATCGATGTGCGAGTTGAAGCAACGGCGATTCCAAGTTTCTTCGAACTCGACATTCAAGGTCTCAAAGCAGGCACTTCACTCTATGCAGCTGATATTAAACTTCCAGCAGGGGTGGAGCTTGAGTCAGATCCAAAGATGATTGTTGTTCACCTTTCTGAACGCTCAACCGTTGTGGAAGAAGTTGCAGCAGTTCCAGCAGTTGATGTGACGGCAGTAGCGACGCCAGCTGCAGCCGATACCGAGAAGTAAACTGCTTAACCTTTACGCTTAACTCCATGACGTGGTTGGTAGTTGGGCTCGGCAATCCGGGTGATCAATATACTTTCACTCGTCACAACGTTGGTCAAATGGTTATTAACGCTCTCGTATTAAGGCACTCGCTTAAATTCACCTCGCATAAATCTCGAACCGAGATTGCTGCATACAAGTTAGGTTTGGGTGAAAATTCACAATCGATAATTCTTGCTAAATCTAAAGGATTTATGAATGAAACTGGTAGGCCGCTAAAGGCACTTTCAAATTTTTATTCAGTTGATTCGGCAAATATTATCGCCCTCCATGACGAACTCGATATTTCATTTTCAGCAATCCGTGCCAAGTTTGGTGGCGGAGACAATGGACACAATGGTTTGAAATCAATGACATCGGCCTTTGGAACTTCGGAGTATTACCGAGTCCGTTTAGGAATTGGTCGACCTACAGGAACTCAAGACCCGGCTGACTTTGTTTTGAAGGCTTTTTCGAAGGTGGAGCAGAAAGATTTAAGTGAATTTATTTCTCGTGGGGCCGATGTTGTTGAATCTCTAATAACTCATGGACTTGATTTAACTCAAACCCGCTTCAACAGCTAGTACTCATCCTGTATTCCGAAGTCCGGCGGCTACCCCGTTAATTGTGAGTAGTAAGGCGCGCCGCAAAATTGGATCCACAGATCCTCCAGCTTCCCGTACTCGTTTGAGCAAGTTGATTTGGAGCAGATGGATTGGGGAGAGATATGCATCGCGAACTTCTAAAGTCCTAGCAAGAATCTCCTGATCTCCGAGCAATGAGTTTTTTGAAGTTAAGCGAAGGACCTCAGAAACCGTTAAATCAAACTCATTTTGAATCTTTTCCAAGAAGTGATGCAGTTCTTTCGGGACGAGAGTTTGAACATAGCGCCGAGCAAGTACGAGATCGGTTTTAGCTAAAGTCATCTCTACGTTACTAATAAAAGTATGAAAGAAGTGCCAATCCTTGAGCATTGTCTCTAAAACATCAGTTCTACCAGCATCACGTGCGGCCTTTAAGCCCGAACCCACGCCATACCAACCCGGAACGATTTGCCGAGATTGCGTCCAACCAAATACCCAGGGAATAGCACGTAAAGCGCTCAGCCCACTGTCGGCATCGGGGCGGCGTGAAGGGCGAGAGCCTAGAAAGAGTTCTCCAAGTTGTTCAACTGGAGTTGACGAATAAAAATATGCCGGCAAATCTGGGTGGTCAATCAAGGCGCGATAACTTTCGAAAGCCTTATCGCTAACAAGTTGCATACACTCGCCCCAGTTTGCCAACGCCACAGGTGTTTGACGAGGCCCGCGGTTGAGAACGGTTGCCTCGAGTGATGCGGCAAGGGTCAATTCAATATTTTCGCGCGCCAGTGATGGCAAGGAATATTTATCACTTATTACTTCACCTTGCTCAGTCATCTTTATTTGCCCGTCAATAGAGCCCCATGGCAGTGCAATGAGTGCCTCATATGTCGGTCCGCCACCTCGGCCAACTGAACCGCCACGGCCATGGAACAAACGAAGTTTTACACCAAACTTTATTGAAACATCACGTAATGAGCGTTGGGCACGGTGAATTTCCCACTGACTCGTTGTGATTCCTGCATCTTTATTTGAATCAGAGTACCCAAGCATTACCTCTTGAACATCCCCACGAAGTGAAATCAAGTGACGATAACTTGGGTTCTCTAGAAGTTTCTCAAGTATTTCACCTGCGCTGCGCAGTTCAGCCACGGTTTCAAGAAGTGGGGCGAAGCCGATCTGCGCTCTATCTTCCTTAATATTAACTAGACCTACCTGCCCGGCGATTACTACAGCGGCGATTAAATCATCGGCACCCTTGGTCATCGAAACAATATATGTTTCAATCGCTTCGGGACCAAAACGTTTAATTAAATCCGATATTGCAATAAAAGTGTCCAATGTCTTATTGCCCATCGCGTCTAAGGTGCTCAGATCTAGAGATTTACCGGAGCGCAGCAAGTCAGTGAGAATCTCGAATTTTTCATCGTGAGTTTTACTCAGATAATTTGGCATGCCGATAATTAGATTGAGCACGTGATGGTGCGCATCGGAATGTTCGCGAATATCCATCGTCGCATGAGTTAAACCAAAGGCAGCCACTGTGCGAATAGTGCGTTCAAGAAGTCCTGTGGCGATAAGCCCACCTTTATGACTATAAAGAGAGTCGCGCATAAGAGTTAAGTCGGCTAAAAACTCTGACGTATCTTTATAATCTCGATGCGGCACATGTGGCCCATCTTGTGCATGTCGGTTTCGTGTCAATGCTAGTCGATGCACAATGGCAGTGGCTTTTAGCCGATAGGGCTCTTCGGCATTTAATCGCAGAAAGCGCGCTTCAAATTCGGGGATATGTGCAAGATCGATTTGTACTGATGCAGTAAGTTCAGGAGTTGCTCCAATAATTCGCGTTGAAACTGAGAGTAATTGCCGCAAGGAATCCATCGCGGCAATTGAAACTCGAATTGCATGGCCAACTTGCAACACCATCGCATCTGTTGTCACTTGAGCCGTTACATTTGGATTTCCATCGCGGTCTCCGCCGATCCAACTTCCAAAAGAAAGTGGTCGTGCAGTTACTGGGACATCGACTCCGATTCGCTTTAACTCCCTAGAAAATTCATTGAGCACTTCAGGAATTGTTTGATTAAAGAGATCATCGAGGTAGTACAAGGCGTTCATTGCCTCATCCAGGGGCTCAGGGCGACCCAAACGAAGTTCATCGGTCTGCCATAGTAAATCGATAGTTTCAGCCAGTCGCTCGGCTTGGGATGGATCTCGTGGTGAATCCAGAAGCTGTGCGACGCGTCCCATTTTATTTAGCACC
>JANLPM010000117.1:0-7074 GCA_031367265.1 Actinomycetes bacterium | reverse complement strand
AAAAGTCAAAATGGCGACTGTTGCAAGGACCGGCATGGCATTGGGGAGCATGATGCGAGTGAAAGTTTGAAACGGCCCGGCACCATCAATTTTTGCGGCATCTTCGAGGTCTCGTGGAATCGAGAGAAAGTATTGGCGAATAAGGAAAATATCTGCCGCACTTATCGCTTTAACTAGGAAGATTGCCAGATAGTTAGAAGGGTGACTGCTTATTAGTCCCAACTTAACTAAAAGTTGATACATCGGAACCAATCTAAGCTGATCAGGAATCATCATGGTTCCCAAAACAATATAGAACAAGAGATCGCGTCCTGGGAAATGTAATCGAGCAAATGCGTATCCCGCGAGGGAGGCAAAAACTAGGTGAAGAATTACAACAACTACCGCGATGAAAAGTGAATTTGCAAAGAGCGAGGGGAAAGAAGGTTGAATTTTAGTGAATACCGTGGAATATGCTCTTCCAGTCACATGATCTGGCAAAATATTGGATTGAAATACTTCAACCTGCGGCTTAAATGAGGTGCTAAGCGACCATAAGAATGGGATTACGGTTATGGCAGAGTAGGTAATGAGAATAAAGTAGAAAAACTTTCGCCTTATATTATCCATTTTAGTTGTCACCACTCCAAGCACTAGATCCAAAAACGAATCTTTGGACAACTGTCAAAGAAAAAATAATTACAAAGAGAATAACTCCAATAGCGCTGGCATATCCAAACTCAAATTGCCTGAAGCATGCATTGTAAATATAAAGAACCATTGTCATAAGCGAATAGTCTGGGCTTCCATCTGCGCCTCCGGCAAGAATGGCCTGATCGTAAAGTTGTAGGGCTCCAATCATCCCTGAAGTAACTACGAAGAAGTGTGCAGGTTTTAAGAGTGGCATAGTTATATACCAAAAAATTTGTCGCCGAGAGGCACCGTCCACCGTACCGGCTTCAGTAAGCGACCCGTCAATGCTTTGCAAATTTGCCAAATAAAAGAGCATCATTGTTCCGCTGGTAGTCCACATATTCAATCCAATAATTGAAAATAATGCAGTGCGCGAATCTGAAAGCCATGCTCCTTGATTGAAAAGATTTGGAACGTTAACGCCGAAAAAGGAGAGCACCCGGTTAAAGAGCCCTTCTGGAGCTAAGAGAAAAATAAATAGCGTTGTAATCGCGGCACTACTTGCAATTGAGGGGAAATAAAAGGCTGATCGAAAGAATTTAGCACCCTTTATTTTTCCGTTAACCAACAGGGCCAATAAGAGCCCTAAGGCGGTTTGAAGTGGTACAACAAGGGCGGCATATAAAGTGGAGTTGCGAATGGCTTTTAAGAATATTGGGTCGTGAAGTGCGTGTGTGTAGTTCTTGAATCCAACAAATCCCCTTGGTCCCATAATTCCCCAACGGAAAGTGGATATATATATGGCATAAAAGAAGATTCCGACACTAAGAACTAAGAAGAGAGTCATGGGAACAGATACAAAAGACCAACCCACAAGAGCTTCCTTGAGATCGCGTTTTTTCTTCAAATTAATCACAGAGAGTTCCCGAGAGATTTCGGTGGTAGACATTAAATTCTCCTCTAAGTCTCAATACCCGGATGATAAGTTGGGTTGCACGTCTGCCCCTGAAGCCAGCGTGCAACCCAACCTACTTTTGCTCTTCTTTTGGTTGCCGCCCCTGAACACATGAGGGGCGGCGAACTTCAACGCTTAGCTAACCGGCCAAGCAGCTTGCGCTGCAGAGAGAATTGCCGCTGCTGCTTTTGCAGGATTAAAGTTCTTGTCCTGTATCGAGGCCTTAGCTTTATTATTGAATGCGTCAATTACTTTTGACCAACCAATAATCGCTGGCGGACTCACGGTGTACTTATCCTTTGCGGCAATTCCATTGGCTTCATAGCCCAATGGGGTTGGCACATCTGAACGTGATGGAAGGGCAACGCCCTGCGAAGTCCAGATGGTCATTCCACGACTGCCAGTCATATATTGAATAAAAGTCCACGCTTCGTTCTTATTCGCAGAGTCTTTTCCAATTGAATATGCCGCCGTAAATGCGAGAGAGCCATTATGCACTCCCGAAGGAAGCGATCCTTTTGTCATCACCTTATATACATTTGGGAATGAATCTTTTAAGAAAGGATCAATCCAGGCGCCTTCCATTGTGTAAGCGCACTTTGCTTTTCCAAATGCCTCTCCAGCCCAACCAGCAGATAGTTGCGCAGGAGTTCTGAATGCTCCGGATTTGTAATTATTCATAACCCAGTTCATTGCAGCTTTTGTCTCTTTAGATTGCAGCAATGAGGTTGTCCAAGAAGCGTTGCTAATGCCTCCACCAAAGGAGACGAAGTAGGCGCCCAAACGGTTTAGGTCGGCATCAACGCACATAGGAGTAATTTTCTTAGCTAAGAGACGCTTCGCCTGCGCATCAAATTCCTTGATGGTCGTGGGCAAAGCAGTAATCTTGGCCTTTGCCATGAGGCTCTTATTGCCCTCTAGGGTCAGCGGATTAGCATCCTTGGGAAGTCCATATATTCCACCGTTAGCTTGAAAAGGCTTCAAATAACTTTTATTAAAGGCGGCCAAAGAAAAATTGGATGCTGCAATATTGGAGGAGAGATCATAAAGGACTCCCTGACTAATCCAATCTTGAGCTACACCCCAGTCGAGATAAAAGACATCCGGTGGAGTTTTTGCCGCGAATTTCGCCGCCATTTGGGCGCTGTGATCGGTATCAACAATGTGATCGACCTTAATTAATGGGTACCGAACCTGAAAAGTGGCAATCGCATCATCTAAGGCTGCAGTCTCCGCAGGGGATGAGCCCCAAGTAGCGAGTGTAATTGTCTTAACGGCGTCGGCCGCGTGAGCCGTGGGCGCCAAGAATGCAAACGGTGAAAGCAAAATCCCCGCTGCCAGACCTGCCCCAAGGGTTAGTCGTTTTGTGAACATGCTCCTCCTAGAAATATCCCGGTTCAAAATTTGAACGTTCCAAAACATAGAGCAATCTCTCGGGAAGCGATAGAGTCAATTGGAGATTTTTTATAACGAATTGATAACTCTTATAATTTCACGGCACTTGGCTGAGTGATCTACGCAGTGTGCGCGCGGAGGGACTCGAACCCCCAACCTTCTGATCCGAAGTCAGATGCTCTATCCGTTGAGCTACGCGCGCTGGGCTAGCAGAATTCTGAGTTACTGCTAACTTCGACTGCGATTATCACAGATAATCATGCTGATTGCAATGTACTCGTTACGCAAGATTAATTAAAAGTAGTAATGTTCAATTCGGAAAAGAGAGTTAGCATGAATATTTTAATGATTATCAATGGCTCTGCATACGGCTTGGATTCTACATATAACGCAATTCGGTTAGCGGGTTCGCTTTCAAAACGGGAAAACGTAAACGTCACCGTTTTTCTAATGGGTGATGGTGTGACTGCGGCAATACAGAATCAAAAAACTCCAGATGGATATTACAAACTAGATCGCATGCTCTCGATTGTTCTTCGCAACGGTGGAAAAATTGAATGTTGCGGAACATGTATGGACGCTCGCGGCATTACAGATGAGATGCTTATTGAAGGTTCGTTGCGAAGTACCATGGAGAAATTAGCAGATTTTACAATGGCCTCTGAAAAAATACTGGTCTTCTAATGTCTAGTCCGTCTTCTCAAACTGTTCTTATTCTCGGCGGAGGAATTGGTGGGGTAGCTGCTGCAAACCGACTGCGCAAACGCTTGGGCCCTCGACATCGAATCGTTTTAGTAAATAGAGAGGAAGAGTTCTCATTTGCTGCCTCGTATCTCTGGGTTATGAGTGGTGCGCGCAAACCAGAGCAGGTCATGCGGCCTCTGAAGGGACTTGAACGTCGTGGTATTGAAGTCGTTATCGGAACCGTTGAGGCTATTGATCCGCTGACTTGTGTAGTAAAGGTTTCAGGTAGAGATATTCACGCCGATCATCTCATCGTGACTCTTGGAGCTGATTGGGCAACTGAACGCGTGCCCGGTTTAGGTGAATTCGGCCACACATTTGCCACACTGACTGGTGCAAAAAAACTAAAAATTGAGTTAGAAAGCATTAAATCAGGAGTGATTACGGTGATTACTTCTGCACCGCTTTATAAATGTCCCGCTGCTCCTTATGAGGCGGCACTATTGATCGATGCCGAACTTCGTAAACGTGGAGTTCGGAAAAGTATTCATGTTTTAGTACGTAGTGCGGAGCCCGCACCAATGCCTGTTGCTGGCGCACATGTTTCAGAAGCTATAAAAAGTATTCTCGCTCAGCGAAATATTGATTATCAGGGAGGTAGACAGATTACTTCGGTTGAACCCGGGCAACTCCAGTTTGGTGATGAAAGAGAGAAAACGGATTTACTCGTTTATATGCCACCAATCAAGGCTCCTATTAGTGTTTCAGATTCAGCATTGGCACAAGCAGACGGGTGGATTCACGCTGATGTGAATACTTTAAAAACTGAGTTTGAAAATGTCTATGCAATTGGAGATAACACCCAACTTTTGCTCGCGATTGGGAAGCCGTTGCCCCGAGCGGGTGTTTTCGCGCATGCGCAGGCGATAGTTGTCGCCGATGAGATCGTTGCAACAATTAATGGCCAAGAGCCAACGAGCCGATTTAATGGACATGGTGGATGTTTTATAGAGACCGGTAATGGCCAGGCCGCCTTTGGCTCTGGGAATTTCTATGCCGATCCTGCACCCACGATTAAATTGAAGGCACCTAGCCGTCGAGGGCATTGGGGCAAAGTTGCCTTTGAACTCAATGTAATGCGGCGATGGTTTTAGAAATCATATTTTTTTATTCCCTGTTTCTTTTCATCGAGCGCTGTTAGCATATCGATGTGCATATAGCACCTCTTCCCCGTGTCATAGGAGAGAAGAAAATGGACGCTACTTCAAGTGCGACCGCTTCAACGGTCCGAATTTTTAATGATGCCCTCAATAGCCGCGACATTGATGCTGTGATGGCGTTGATGACCGAGGATTGTATTTTCGAAAACACATTCCCTGCGCCCGATGGAACACATCATGAAGGGGCTGCAAACGTTCGGGCAGAGTTAGGTAAATTTCTTAATGACTCCCCTCTTGCGCATTTCGATGAAGAAGAGCTCATCGCTTGCCAAGATCGATGTGTCGTTCGCTGGCGATATACATGGGGAGATGGATATGTGCGGGGCGTTGATGTCATACGTGTACGCGATGGGAAAGTAAGTGAAAAGCTCTCCTACGTTAAAGGATAGTCCTTAATAATTTACTGAATCGAAGCCCTTCGAACTGCCTCAATTGCGGTTGCAACATCCTCTGTATCAGTTGACCAATTACTAACAGATACACGAAGAACGCTTCGGCCGCGCCACTTAGATCCTGAAATCCACACCGAGCTATCTTTTATGAGTCGCGCACAAATCTCATCGGTACGCGCATCATTTTCAAAAGCAAAGCAAATCTGCGTAAAGGCAATATCATTGAGCACTTCACAGCCTTCGATTTTTGATAAACCTGCGGCCATCAAACGTGCGTTTGCTACCAAGCGGTCGACCATATCCGAGATTCCGTTTCGACCGAGTGAGAGCAAAGCCGCCCAGACGGGGATTCCGCGAGCGCGCCGCGATAATTCTGGAACTTTCTCCGATGGATCTCCTTGATCACCATCTGCCGGAATTAGATAACTGGCATGAATGCCAAACGTTCTTCGCAAAACCAAAGGATGCGCCACTATTGATACGCCGCAGTCATACGGAACATTCAAAGTCTTGTGCGCATCAGTTGCCCATGAATCGGCAAGCTCTATCCCGTCGAGGGCTGGACGCAAAGTTGGGGAGGCCAAAGCCCATAAGCCAAAGGCTCCATCAACATGCACCCACGCATTATGTTGATGCGCCAATTCAATCGCCACGCGAAAAGGATCAAAAGCGCCTGAGTGAAGATTTCCTGCCTGTAAACAGAGAATTGTTGGGCCACTTCCTTTTTCCAACTCAATGCGAAGTGAATCCACTCTGATGCGTCCTTGGTTATCGACCTCAACTTCAGTTGGCTCACCTAATCCAAGGTATCGAAGTGCGAGATCGATTGTGTCATGTCGCTCTTTCCCAACAAGAATTCGTACATTTGGTGCACCTATTAAACCTTTACGGTCCAAATCCCATCCAATATCGGTTAAAACTTTCTGGCGTGCAGAAATTAAGCCGGTAAAATTCGCCATCATTCCTCCGGTTGGAAAGCCAACATCGGCCGTTGATGGAAGACCAAGAATTTCTAAAAGCCATTTCGCAGCAATCTCCTCAGTGGCCGCGGTCGTTGGAGTTGCGACTCGAATTCCACTGTTTTGATCCCACGTACTTACCAACCAATCGGCGGCGAGCGCAGCTGGAAGAACCCCACCTATAACCCAACCAAAGAACCGGCCCGAACCCATTGCCATCAAACCGGCTTCACCGACATCGGCAAGTTTTTCTACGACAAGTGATGGGTCGGTTGGTCCATCTGGTAATTCCAGACCCAACGCCGCTTTAATTTCATCGGCGTTTTTTTCTGGATTAACCCCTCGGGTTGGAATCGAGTTGAGCCATTTTTGAGAATGTTGGGCAGCAATTTTCAATACCTCTTCGTAGCTCGCGCCATCAGCACTCATAGATATCCCTCTCTTGGAATCACTAACGTGAGCGTATATCCATAGTAAAAGGCTTTGCAACGCTTGGACCTTCAGAGCTCATATGGCTAGAATCATTGAAGTAGAAAAGACACGTTTCATACCTAGTCCCACGTTTTCTGGTAACCGGAGGCCCGATGGATCAGTTCGACTCCGTCGTTCAACTCCTGGATAGTAAAGGTTCAGCTGTCGTCGATTCAGAATTTACTTCGGTTTTAAGTGATTCAGAACTACTTGGTTTCTATAGGGACATGGTTTTAGTTCGAACACTCGACGAGCAAGCAACTGCGCTTCAGCGCCAAGGTGAGCTCGGACTGTGGGCGCCTTTACTTGGTCAAGAGGCTGCACAGATTGGTTCTGCGCGGGCAATGCAGAAACAAGATTTTGCTTTTTCAACGTATCGTGAGCAT
>JANLPM010000114.1:0-13234 GCA_031367265.1 Actinomycetes bacterium | reverse complement strand
CAAGGGTCGCTACGGCACCAAGAACTACACAACCGGCTTTGAAGGTGTGGTGCCATTTATTCACCGTCGCCATAGCGAGACCGAGAGTGATTACAGTCGTGATAAATATGAGGCCTACATGCGCCAAATCCCCTGCCATGTCTGTTCTGGAGCACGGCTAAAGCCTGAGGTGTTAGCGGTAACTATTGGACATAAGAATATTTCAGAGATTACAGAGTTATCAATTTCAGAGTGTGCGGAATTTCTCAAACACATCAAGTTTACAAAACGTGAGACTCAAATCGCCGAGCGAGTAATGAAGGAAGTCCATGCCCGCTTGGGTTTCTTGCTCGATGTCGGGCTCGACTATTTATCCTTGGCCCGTCCGGCAGCCACTTTATCTGGGGGAGAGGCGCAACGAATTCGTCTGGCAACTCAGATTGGCAGTGGCTTAGTTGGCGTTCTCTACGTCTTAGATGAACCTAGCATTGGTCTTCATCAGCGCGATAACCGACGCTTAATTGAAACGCTTACACATTTGCGCGACTTGGGAAACACATTAATCGTAGTAGAGCATGACGAGGAAACGATTCGTACCGCAGATTGGATAGTAGATATAGGACCTGGGGCTGGTGAGCATGGCGGACATGTGGTTGTCTCAGGTAGTTATGAAGATTTAATTGCATCCAAAGAATCAATTACGGGGGCTTATTTATCTGGTCGTAAATCAATTGCGATTCCGCCAACGCGTCGTCTTATCGATTCGAAGCGAGTGTTAACCGTTAAGGGTGCAAAAGAGAACAACCTGCAAAATATTGACGTGCAAGTTCCACTGGGTGTCTTTGTCTCAGTAACTGGTGTGAGTGGTTCGGGTAAATCAACGCTCGTCAACGATATTTTGTACACGAGTCTTGCTAACAAATTGAATGGGGCACGTTTGGTACCAGGCCGTCACCGCAGTATCTCAGGTGTGGAACTACTCGATAAGGTTGTGCACGTCGATCAATCACCAATCGGACGGACTCCGCGATCTAATCCTGCAACATATACCGGCCTTTTTGACAAAGTTCGGGCGCTATTTGCCGAGACAACAGAGGCTAAAATCCGTGGATATCAGCAAGGCCGTTTCTCATTTAATGTCAAAGGCGGCCGATGTGAAAACTGTTCAGGAGATGGCACGATTACCATCGAGATGAACTTTTTGCCCGATGTTTATGTTCCATGCGAGGTCTGTCACGGAGCCCGCTATAACCGCGAAACTTTAGAGGTTCACTTCAAAGGCAAGACAATTGCCGATGTTTTGAACATGTCTATAGAAGAAGCACACGCCTTCTTTGAAGCAGTTCCGACTATCGCCAGATTTTTGAAAGTTCTCAATGATGTTGGTTTGGGTTATGTACGTTTAGGACAGCCTGCGCCAACACTTTCTGGAGGTGAGGCCCAGCGCGTAAAACTTGCGACCGAACTGCAGCGTCGATCTACGGGGCGAACGATCTACGTTTTAGACGAGCCAACGACAGGGCTACATTTTGAAGATGTCAGCAAATTGCTCATAGTTCTCAACCGCCTTGTGGATACGGGAAATACGGTGGTTGTCATCGAACACAACTTAGATGTCATTAAATCCTCGGACTGGGTCATCGATATGGGTCCGGAGGGGGGTTTTCGTGGCGGACTACTTGTGGCGCAAGGGACTCCTGAAGAAGTTGCGAAAGTGAAAACCAGTTACACGGGCCAATATCTAGCACCCATGCTGGAACACAATCGAAAAATAGCAACCAAGAAGTAAGTAAATGG
The DNA here is from genome assembly GCA_031367265.1 of Actinomycetes bacterium. Taxonomy (GTDB): domain Bacteria; phylum Actinomycetota; class Actinomycetes; order Nanopelagicales; family Nanopelagicaceae; genus Planktophila. The sequence continues at coordinate 11,458 of JANLPM010000114.1, read as the reverse complement.
CAGATCCGGCATCGTATAGACCTACTGATATTCCAAAGCTTCCTGGGGTCTATCGTTTTTATGATTCCAGCGAGACTGTCATATATGTGGGCAAAGCCGTTAACTTAAAAAATCGTTTGAATAATTACTTTCAAGGCAACTTACTGGAAAAAACTCATCGAATGGTCAATCAAGCAGTGCGGGTTGACTGGACGATTGTCGATACTGAGGTTGAGGCGCTGGCGTTAGAGTTCTCATGGATAAAGCAGTACGCACCACAGTACAACGTTCAGTTTCGCGATGATAAGTCCTATCCGTATTTGGCAATTACAAATAACGATGAGTATCCACGTATTTTTATTACCCGTAAATCAAAGCGTCCAGGAATTACCTACTTTGGTCCATTTGCGCACACGTGGGCCTTGCGTAACACCTTTGATGTAATTTTGAAAGTATTTCCGATTCGCTCTTGTACGACTGGAAACTTCCAGCGTGCCCAACGCAGCAAACGCCAGTGCTTGCTTGGAGATATTGGTAAATGCGCAGCACCGTGCGTTAATTGGATAAGCAAGCAAGAACATAAAGATTTAGCGAATCGGTTAGTTACATTTATGTCCGATGGAAATACCGATATTGTTCCCACGTTGCGCGCCGAAATGAGCGGAGCCTCAGATCGTGAAGAGTTCGAACGCGCCATTAAGATTCGCGATTCAATTGTTGCGATCGAGCGAGCACAAGAGTCAACTGATGCGGCCCTTCCAGAGAATTTGACGCTCGATGTTGTAGCAATTCACCATGACGGGGCACATGCGGCTGGATCGATATTCATTATTCGTGGAGGTGCAATCAAAGGTTCGCGATCCTGGATTGTAGATCAGAGCAGGTCATTAGAAGGCGATGACGAGATGGGTGCGCTTTTTTACTCCATTTATAGCCAGAGTGCACCGAGTGATATTCCGGCAGAGATTTTAATTAATGAGCGACCATTGGACGCGCCTGCACTAGAGTCGTGGCTTTCCACTATGCGTGGTGGAAGCGTTGTCTTGAAAACCCCGCAGCGTGGAGAGAAAGTAGAACTTCTTGCAACTGTTAAACGCAATGCTCAATATTCGCTCATCCAGTATTTAAGCAAGCGCTCAACCGATGCTGCAGTAAGTGGAAAGGCGTTAATTGAGATCGAAGAGGCTTTGAATTTAGCCCAAACTCCTTTACGAATAGAGTGTTTCGATATCTCAAATATTTCAGGTACATCCGTGGTCGGTTCGATGGTCGTTTTCGAGGATGGCCTTGTCAAAAAAAGCGAATATCGACGATTTATAATTAATACAGATGAAGGCTTTGACGATACGCGGGCGATGCATCAAGTTATTACACGCAGACTAAAACGCTTAATTGATGATAGATCTGTGGATGCCAGTGAAGTTGCTGAATTCGGTGGGAAGTTGAGCAAATTTTCATACCCACCTCAATTAATCATTGTTGATGGTGGCGCACCACAAGTAAACGCCGCAGCGCGGGCTCTGAGTGAACTCGGACTTAGCAATATTGCCTTGTGTGGATTAGCCAAACGCCTTGAAGAAGTTTGGATTCCGGGTTCGAAGGATCCGCTCATCTTGCCAAGAGCCAGCGAAGGTTTATATCTTCTGCAGCGAATTCGCGATGAAGCCCATCGATTTGCCATCACTTTTCACCGCTCACGCCGTTCGAAAATCATGCTGGAATCGATTCTCGATGAGATTCCACAGCTTGGTCAGGTTCGACGTGCCGCCCTTTTGGAGCGCTTTGGCTCTGTTGCGGCAATCAGAAAGGCAAGTCCCGAAGACATTGCAGCAGTTCCAGGAATTGGTTTAAAGATTGCCGATGTGATTTCCAACTATTTGCGCAGCGTTGGGACCCAAAAAGTAAATATGCAAACTGGCGAGATAACCCATGGTTAATAGGTGCTTGACAGGTGTAAGAAGATAAAGCCATGACCAGCAATGAAATCTTAATTCTGACTGGAATGTCTGGTGCAGGGCGTTCGACAACGGCGCACGCGTTAGAGGATTTAGGTTGGTATGTTGTAGATAATTTACCTCCAGCGTTGTTGCCGGCGCTTGTGAGCAAGGATGCAGGTCCGGATGGAAAAGAGTATGCAGTTGTTGTGGATGTACGCGGCGGTCACTTTTTCGATGAACTCACCTCAGCACTCTCTGAGTTGCGGGCAAGCGGAAAAACATATCGCTTACTCTTTTTGGATGCTACAGATCAAGCATTAGTTCAACGCTTTGAATCAACTCGTAGACCCCATCCGCTTCAAGGTAATGATCGCATCGTCGATGGAATTTCACGCGAGCGTGAAAAATTAGATGAAGTTAGATCCGAATGTGATATTGCTATAGATACAACAAATCTCAATGTTCATCAATTAGAAAAGCGAATTGGTGAAATATTCGGCGGAGGTAAAACCCATGGCATTCGGATAAATGTTCTCTCATTTGGGTATAAATATGGAATTCCAGTTGATTCTGATCTTGTGCTCGATTGCCGCTTTATTCCGAACCCCCACTGGATTCCAGAGCTTCGCCCACTTACAGGTTTAGCGCCACAAGTAAGCGATAGAGTTTTAGGCAATAGCGGCGTCCGAGATTTTGTTAAAGATTATGTATCGTTGGTTGCAACAATGGTGCCTGGATATATGAATGAGGGTAAGAAATTTCTCACGATTTCAGTGGGGTGCACGGGAGGTAAACATCGCAGCGTGGCAATTACGGAAGAAATTGCCAAACAACTTAGCGCACTTGACCGTGGCATCTCTGCTTATTCAACGCATCGTGATGTTGGGCGTGAATAAAGTTTTGGGTAATATTAATGTTGTCGCACTTGGTGGTGGACATGGATTATCAGCGACTTTGACTGCGCTACGCAGCATCACTGCACAGATCACCGCAGTAGTCACCGTTGCTGACAATGGCGGATCAAGTGGACGGTTGCGAGAAGAGTTTGCAATTTACCCCCCCGGAGATTTACGGATGGCCTTAGCGGCATTGTGTGCCGATGATGATTGGGGCCGCACATGGGCAGATATTATGCAACATCGTTTTGTTAGTCAGGGTCCACTCAATGGTCATGCTATGGGCAACTTACTGTTGGCATCCTTATGGAGTGATGATGAAGATCCCGTGATGGGTTTAGATAGAGTGGGATCGTTATTAAAAGTCGTGGGACGAGTTTTACCAATGGCCGAAGTTGCCTTAGATATAGAGGGAACTTTTAATACGTCCACTGGTCGAATAGTTATCCGCGGGCAGAAAGAAGTGGCGACGGCAAAGGGGCGCATCGAATCACTTCGTGTTATTCCTGAAAATCCAAAGGCATGCATGGCGGCTTTAGATGCAATTCGAACGGCAGATTGGATCACCATGGGACCAGGCTCATGGTTTTCTAGTGTCATGCCGCACTTGTTGGTTCCTATGCAGTTAGATGCGCTGGTGCGGACTAAGGCTAAAAAAATCTTAATTCTAAATCTCGATGCACTTTCTAATTCATCGGGTGACGAATTTGCAGGCTCTACTCCAGAGGAGCATCTTGAGTTTTTCCATGCAAATGCCCCAGAATTATCCATAGATTATTTTCTCGTCGATAACTCTGTAGTTCGAAATGAGGGTGCGCTTGCCAGCATGGCCAGAAAGTTGGGTGGTCAAGTTGTAGTAGCTGACATTCGAAAAGCGCCTGGAAGTATCCACCACGAGGTCTCTGAATTAGCTCTTCATTTGGGACACATTATGCGTCAAAGTTTGGTTGGATAGACCCATGGCAATGACATCATCGGTAAAAGACGAACTCAGTCGCGTCACCATCACTAAACCATGCTGTCGCAAAGCAGAAGTCTCCTCACTGCTTCGCTTTGGTGGTGGCCTTCACATCGCCGCCGGAAAAATAGTTATTGAGGTGGAACTCGAGACATCTCAAAGTGCTCGTAGGTTGCGAAAAGATATTGCCGATATTTATGGACATGGCTCGGATTTGGCAGTTCTCTCATCGAGTGGTCTTCGCAAAGGCTCGCGCTATGTAGTTCGAGTCATTGAAGCCGGTGATGCGCTAGCAAGGCAAACAGGTTTAGTTGATGCCCATGGTCGTCCAGTTCGTGGGCTCCCTCCGCAAGTTGTTTCAGCGGCGGTTTGTGATTCAGAGGCTGCATGGAGAGGCGCCTTTATTGCGCACGGCTCTTTAACTGAGCCTGGCCGCTCATCCTCACTTGAGATTACCTGTCCCGGACCTGAAGCAGCTCTCGCCTTAGTTGGTGCGGCACGAAGAATGGGCATCGTGGCCAAAGCTCGAGAAGTTCGCGGCGTCGATCGAGTGGTGATTCGCGATGGAGATGCGATTGGAACTTTGCTTACACGACTAGGTGCACATGAATCTGTTCTGGCTTGGGAAGAGAGACGAATGCGTCGTGAAGTTCGGGCCACCGCTAATCGCCTGGCAAACTTTGATGATGCAAATCTTCGTCGTTCTGCGCGTGCCGCCGTTGCCGCTTCCGCCAGAGTTGCTCGGGCAATGGAGATTCTTGGGCCAACGATTCCAGAGCATTTAAAGGAGGCGGGAGAGCTGCGGATAAATCATGGCCAGGCATCTCTTGAAGAGCTCGGCTCTTTAGCCCTTCCACCGATGACCAAAGATGCCATTGCCGGTCGAATTCGCAGATTATTGGCGATGGCCGATAAACGCGCGGTGGAGCTTGGAGTTCCAGATACAGAGAGCGGACTTTCACTAGATTTATTGAATTAAGTATCATTGTTCTCGAAATAATCGGCGCGCCTCCACTGATAGGCTTGTCGATAAGACCCCAATGGTGTGGCTGCTTTAAAAACCATCCATTGTCGGGCTCTTTTAATTTCCCAGCCCTTCTTTAGTAGCAAGGATATTTTTCATGATAAATGTCGGAATTAATGGCTTTGGTCGTATCGGTCGTAATTTTTTCCGTGCGAGCCTGGCTCATCCAGAGATCAACATCGTTGGAATCAACGATCTCACACCTAACAAGACTTTAGCCCACCTATTAAAATATGACTCAATCCTTGGTCGACTGGGATTAGAAGTAAGCTTTACCGACGATTCACTGACTATTGGTGGCAAAGAGATCAAAGTTTTTTCAGAGCGTGATCCCGCTAATTTACCGTGGGCAGTCCTCAAGGCCGACATAGTAATCGAATCAACGGGACACTTTACCAAGGCCGCGGATGCAGGTAAACACATTGCCGCAGGCGCAAGGAAAGTAATTATCTCAGCCCCAGCAAGTGATGAGGACATCACCATAGTGATGGGCGTTAATCACGAAAACTATAATCCAGCGTCCCACCACATTATTTCCAATGCATCATGTACAACCAACTGTTTAGCGCCGATGGCTAAGGTTTTGCAGGATAACTGGGGGATTGTTAAGGGTTTCATGACAACTATTCATGCTTACACAAATGACCAAGTTATTCTAGATTTCCCTCACTCAGATCTACGCCGCGCACGGGCTGCCGCTATAAATATGATCCCGACGTCAACAGGCGCCGCCAAAGCAATCGCACTTGTGCTTCCAGAGCTCAAAGGCAAACTCGATGGTTATGCAATGCGGGTACCGCTTCCTACAGGTTCTGCAACGGATTTAACCGTGGAACTCGCAAAAGAGGCAAGCGTTGCCGAGATCAATGCTGCGATGAAGGCGGCAGCTGAAGGCTCACTCAAAGGTTACCTGACTTACACGGAAGATCCCATTGTCTCTTCAGATATTGTCACCGATCCATCATCATGTATTTTCGATTCAGGATTAACGAAAGTTATTGGCAACCAAGTAAAGATTGTTGGTTGGTATGACAATGAGTGGGGTTATTCAAATCGTCTCATCGACTTAGTTAGTTATGTTGGTAAAAGCCTTTAATGTCAGCGCTTGCTGATCTTGATGTAGTTGGTAGGCGAGTTTTTCTGCGTTGTGATCTTAATGTGCCTTTAAAAGAAGGCGTGATTAAAGATGATGGTCGAATCAAAGCCTCGCTACCTACTATCCAGCTCTTGCTTAGCAACGGCGCCTCACTTGTAATCGCTGCGCATTTGGGGCGACCTAAAGGTGTTGCGGTGCCCGAACTATCTTTGGCACCCGTTGCTGCGCGCCTAAGTGAACTCTTAGGTCAAGAGATTAACTTTTTAGCCGACATGGAGCCAGCGCAGATCAACGCCGCTGCCCACTCGCTCAAAGGTGGCGAGATTCTGCTCCTAGAAAATCTACGCTTTAATGCCGCAGAAACAAGTAAGGACGATGGCCAAAGAGCTGCTTTCGCAAAAGATTTAGCAGATTTAGCAGATGTCTATGTCGGCGATGGCTTTGGCGCCGTCCATAGAAAACACGCATCAGTTTTTGAACTCCCACAACTTATGCCTCACGCACCTGGCTTACTAGTCAGCGCCGAAGTAGATGTTTTAAAGAAATTAACGCAGCACCCACGTCGACCTTATGGAGTTATTTTGGGTGGCGCAAAAGTTTCAGACAAACTTAAAGTTATTGGAAATCTTCTTGGAAAAGTCGATGTCCTGGCAGTTGGTGGGGGAATGGTTTTTACCTTTCTTGCCGCCCAAGGTAAAGAGATTGGCACTTCCTTAGTCGAAGTCGAGATGATTGATTCGGTCAAGGCGCTTATTCAAAGTGCTAAGGATCAAGGCGTGAAGCTCTTACTTCCCACAGATATTGTTGTTGCCTCAGAGTTTAACGCGCAGGCAACACCCACTCTGGTCTCGGCCGATGCCATTCCCGTCAATTGCATGGGGTTGGATATAGGACCGATTTCAGCGGCCGCCTTTGCAAATGAAATTGAAAAATGTGCAACGGTATTTTGGAATGGACCAATGGGCGTCTATGAATTCCCTAACTTTGCTGCAGGTACTAAAGTGATTGCTAGCGCACTTACTAAAGTTTCAGGTATCTCTGTTGTAGGGGGAGGAGATTCAGCCGCCGCCGTACGTGCTCTCGGCTTTGCCGACTCAGATTTTGGTTATATCTCCACTGGTGGTGGAGCATCACTTGAGTACTTAGAGGGCAAGGAACTTCCTGGTCTTTTAGCTTTAGGTTTATAGAGGGAGATAAATGCGCAAACCATTAATGGTCGGTAATTGGAAGATGAACTTAAATCACCTTGAGGCGATTGCCGTTACTCAAAAATTAGTTTATTCAATCAACGATAGAGATTATGACGCCGTAGACGTTGCTATCACTCCTCCTTTTACCGATATTCGTTCGGTTCAAACATTAATTGATGGAGATCGCCTACGATTAACTTACGGCGCTCAAGATCTATCACCAGAAATTGGTGGAGCATTTACCGGAGATATTTCAGGTTCGATGTTGCGAAAACTTGGTTGTACCTACGTAATCGTTGGCCACTCTGAGCGCCGGGCAATTCATGGCGAGAGCGATGGGTTGGTCAATCGCAAAATTAGAGCGGCGTTATCATATGAATTAACTCCAATTTTTTGCGTAGGTGAGGAGCTCTCAGTGCGTGAATCTGGGACGCATGTCAGTCACATTATCCGCCAAATCCGCGGTGGGTTAGCGGGATTGACTAAGCCAGATTTGAAAAAGATTGTCATCGCCTATGAACCCATCTGGGCAATTGGGACGGGCAAGGTAGCCACACCTGAGGATGCACAAGAGGTGTGTGCGGCAATCCGCGAAGAGATTGAAAATATCGGCTCTCAAGAAATCGCCGTAGCGATGCGAATCCTCTATGGGGGCTCCGTTAAATCACTTAATATCGCCGAAATCATGCAGATGGCCGATGTGGATGGCGCTCTCATCGGTGGTGCCAGCCTTGATCCAGAGGAGTTGGCGAAGATCGTTAAGTTCTACACGCAGGCCGAGTAAGACTAGATCCCTTTTTGCAGGTATCCTTACTCTCTACTAAACAAGGAGTTTACGCACAGTGAAACTAGCACTCTCAATTCTGCTCATTATTACCAGCGTACTTATGATTCTTCTCGTCCTTTTGCATAAAGGAAAGGGAAGCGGACTTTCAGATTTATTTGGCGGGGGAATATCTTCAAATTACGGTGGTTCATCAGTGGTTGAGCGAAACCTTGATCGAATTACAATCGTGGTTGGTGGTCTCTGGTTTGCATTTGTAGTAGCACTGAGTTTAGTGCTTAAGTAAGTTAATTCGCAGGCGGTACATTCTTTTAAGGGAGAGTATTAATGGCAAGTGCAATTCGTGGAAGTCGAGTCGGCGCCGGTCCGATGGGAGAATCAGAGCGCGGTGATTCAATCGCTCGCGCATATGTTTCATATTTCTGTGCCAATGGGCATGAAGTTCGGCCTTCATTTGCCGTCGAAGAGAGCGTCGTTATACCAGCTGAATGGGACTGCCCTAAGTGTGGCTTTCCTGCCGGCCGCGATCGTAATAATCCCCCAAACCCTATTAAGAATGAGCCATACAAAACCCATCTTGCATATGTAAAAGAGCGTCGAACCGATGCCGAAGGTGAGCGCTTACTTGAGGAGGCACTTCGAAAAATCCGAGGTGAAAGCTAAAGGTTTTTAACCTCCGCAAGTAATTCGGCTATTCCATCGGCTCGATGTGTCAGATTTAATCGCAAGAGTGGATATTTTCTTGCAGCTAGAGCTTTACCATCGCCCAAAGCTTGGGCGGTTACCAGAGTTTTAAATCCAAAAACCTGGCCAGGAATTGCAATATCTTTTTCAACGGCCCCAGTAATCTGAAGAAATGCACCGTTTTGCTGCCCGCCTTTATGAAACTGCCCAGTTGAGTGGAGAAAACGCGGTCCCCAACCAAAAGTAACTGGTTTTCCCGATTTTTTAGCGAGAAGTTCGCGCAACGCTGCAATTGTGTCGTCATCTCGTCGATCCAGATATGCCATGATGGCTATATATCCATCAACTGGAACTGAAGCCAGAAATGCTTGGAGCGCAGCTGAAAGCGATTGACCTTGACCAAAGATTTCAATACTCCCGTCGGTTGCATCTGGGAAGAATTGAGGTAAAACTCCGTCCCACTCACGGAGCAAGGTCGATGTAGCGTTTTTAGCTTCCGTTACATTAGGTTGATTAAATGGATCGATTTTAAACGCTGCACCAACTAAAGCCGTTACCCACTCCCAAATAATAAACTGCGAAGCCAAATCTGCAGTGATCACTAAATCCGCAAAACCACTATAGGCGATGGAAAAATAATTGTTTTCGACTGGGGATTCAATAACAATCGGCAATCGACCCACTTGATTCTTTCCAGTTGACTCTGCAATCAACTGTTCAGCCCAGTCACTTAAACCTGGCATTCCTGATCCACTGTCGCAAAAAGTAATATATTGGCCCGCCACGTAAGCAATTGCATATGCCATATCTAGAACTAACTGTGGGTCGTTGAGAAAATCTGCTTTGGTTTCACTTGCATTATCAAGTAAAACCGAAACGTCAACGCCAATTAATGCCGCAGGAACTAAACCAAATGCGCCTAAAACACTAAAGCGCCCACCAACATTAGGGTCGGCATTGATAACGCTAAATCCACTTTCACGAGCTTGGATATCTAGAGGGGAACCTGGGTCAGTCACAATAACTATGTGATCTTGGGGATTAAGTCCAGCCTTGATGAATTCACTTTCAAAGAGTGCGCGCTGAGATGCGGTTTCAATTGTTGAGCCTGACTTTGAACTCACTACGACGATTGTTTTTGAGAGATCACCTGCAAGAGCATGCGCAACATAATTCGGATCAGTTGAATCTAAGACAAAAAGTTCTCGCTTAAAACTCCGAGCAATCACTTCAGGCCCAAGGGAAGAACCACCCATTCCACACAAAACAACGCGTGTTTTTCCCCGGTGCTTGGCACACAGTGCATCCAATTGGGGCAAAAGTTCTCTTGATGCATCTGGCAGATCAACCCAATTCAAACGAATGCGCGCTTCGACGGCTGCATCAACTCCCCACGTCGTGACATCTTTTTGCGCCAAACGGCGATGAAATTCTTTGAGGGCTCCATATCGAACGTCGTTTCTATCAATGTGGGCCAGAGCATTTCCGGTTAGCTCGTTCATCTGCTTTGGGCCTCCCGAACAGTGTGTAAAAGTTCATCCCAAGATTGAGCGAATTTCTCAACTCCATCTATTTCTAACTGCCGAGTTACTTCATTCAGCGAGATATTTAATTTCGATAGAGAGGCGAAAACATCCACTGCGGCCGCGAAGTTTTCGGAAATAGTGTCTCCACGCACTACGCCATGATCGATTACTGCGTCCAATGTACTTTGTGGCATCGTGTTGACGGTGTCCCGCGCAATCAATTCAACAACATACCGAGTGTCATCGTAAGTTGGATCCTTTACCCCCGTCGATGCCCAGAGAGGGCGTTGTTTATGGGCACCCCGTGCAATTTGCGCTAACCAGCGTGGATCGGCGAATTTTTCTGCAAATAGTTGATAGGCCAGATGGGCATTAGCTATCGCGGCTTTTCCAAGCAAAGCCATGGCTGGAGCGGTTGCATCTTTTTTCAAGAGTGCATCGACCGCTGAGTCAATTCGGCTTACAAAGAAAGATGCAACTGAGTGCACATGTGATGGATTAGTGGCCGCCTCTATACCTGCCATATACGCGTCTATAACTGCGCCATAGCGTTTTATCGAAAAAATTAAGGTGACGTTTACGGAAATACCTTCGGCTATAAGTGCGGTTATTGCAGGAAGTCCCTCAATTGTTGCCGGAACTTTTATCATTAAATTTGGCCGGTCAACTATTTTCCACAACTCTTTTCCGGCAATAATTGTTCCAGCAGTATCTCTTGCCAATCGGGGATCAACTTCAATACTCACGCGACCATCAACACCCTTGCTCGATGAGTAGATTTCTCGAAAAAGATCGCACGCACTACGCACATCGTCAGTTGTCAATTTCTTAACACACTCATCTTCACTTAGGTTTTTCATGAGTGCTATATCACTGGCATACTCTGCTGCACCACTTATAGCTGCGGCAAAAATACTCGGATTAGTAGTGACACCAACCACGTTATCGCGAGCGATTCTGGAGGGGAGTGAATGTGGATCAGTGCCGGTGATTTTAGCGCGCGATAGATCATCCAACCAGATTGACGTGCCATACTTAGTTACATCTGAAGTACTCATTACAGGGCCGCCTTAATTCGTGTGACAACGCTCTCGACTGAGAAACCAAATTCGCTAAATAAGCGTTTTGCATCGGCTGAAGCCCCATAATGTTCAAGGGATATAGCGATTCCAGCATCGCCAATTAACTCACGCCAGCCCTGCGCAACTCCTACTTCGATACTCACCTTCAATCTAATCCAAGTTGGCAGTACAGTTTCTTTGTACTGTGCATCCTGCTCAGCAAACCATTCCAGACATGGCGCACTAACCACACGCACATTGATTCCGTTTTCTCCTAATGCATCTTGAACTGCTAACGCTAGAGCAACTTCAGATCCGGTGGC